>CAXUBM010000452.1:1962-2279 GCA_964249235.1 uncultured Acetobacteraceae bacterium
GATCCGCGCGGTCGTTCAGCGCGCCTCGGCGATTTCGAGCGGCGTGTCGCGTTTCCGCATCAGGGCGGCGCCGAGAACGGCGGACAGGACGAACAGCGCGACCGCGACGGCGATCCGGGCGACGTGGCCGACGCCGATGCCGCTCCCGAGCAGCGCGAACACCGCGGTCTGCGGCAGCGCGCCGAGCACGGTCGCGGCGAGGAAGGCGCCGAGCGGCGCGCGCGACAGGCCGGCGGCAAGGCTGAGCAGCAGCGACGAGCCGACCGGAAGCAGACGGAGGGTCAGGATCGTCGCGAAGGGGCGCGCGGCCACCGCGC
>CAXUBM010000453.1:0-2278 GCA_964249235.1 uncultured Acetobacteraceae bacterium
CCGCCTGCGTCCTCTCCGCCTGCCATCGATCGCATCACCACCGAGCCTCTAGCACGAACCGCTCGGCCGGTCCGCGAACTTGTTTTGCTCGGTTAACGTTCGCCCAGCCTGACCGGCGGCGGATCCTCCGACGGCGGCACCGGCACCGGCCCCGGCGGGTCCTGCAACGGCGGCGGTTCGGCATCCGGGTCGTCGGGCATCGGCGGCGGCGGCATCGGCGGCGTCGGTGGCACGGGATGCGGAACCTGAAGCGCGAGGACGGCCTGGTTCATCCGCTCGTCTTTCATTGTGTGTCGTCGTGTCTGTGCGAGGCAGAACCGGAACGCGGCGGACGGGTTGCGTGTGGATGAGCCAAACCAGCATGCGTGCCGTGACCGTGGACGGTCACGGCGGTCCCGACCGGCTCCGCGTCGGCCAGGTGCCGCGCCCGGAGCCCACCGGCGGCGAAGTCCTGATCCGCGTCGAGGCGGCGGGCATCAACCGCCCCGACCTGATGCAGAGGGCAGGCGCCTATCCGCCGCCGCCCGGGGCCTCGCCCCTGCTCGGTCTCGAGGTGGCGGGCGAGGTCGCGTCGGTCGGTCCACGGGTCGAGCGGTGGCGTCCGGGCGATCGCGTCTGCGCCCTGGTCAATGGCGGCGGCTATGCCGAGTTCTGCACCGCCCCCGAGGGCCAGTGCCTGCCGATCCCCGACGGCCTCGACGCCGCGGGCGCGGCGACCCTGCCCGAAACCTGCTTCACCGTCTGGGCCAACCTGTTCGCGCCCCTCCCACGCGCCGGCGCCGCACTCGCCCGCGGCGAAACCGCGCTCGTGCACGGCGGCTCCAGCGGCATCGGCGTCACCGCGATCCAGATCGCCCGCGCCCGCGGCGCGCGGGTGATCGTCACCGCCGGCAGCCGCGAGAAGTGCGACGCCTGCGTGCGCCTGGGCGCCGACGCGGCGATCAACTATCGCGAGACCGACTTCGTCGCCGCGGTGCGCGAATGGACCGCCGGACGCGGCGTCGACGCCGTGCTCGACATGGTCGGCGGCCCCTATCTCGCGCGCAACCTGCAGGTGCTCGCCCGTGACGGGCGCCTTTCGATCATCGCCGTCAGCGGCGGCAAGGTCGCCGAGCGCGTCGACCTTCTGCCCGTGTTGCAGAACCGCCTGCACGTGATGGGCTCGACCTTGCGGCCGCGAACGCCGGCCGAGAAGGCCGAGATCGGCGCCGACCTCGAGCGCGAGGTCTGGCCGCTGATCGCGCAGGGCCGGATCAAGCCGGTCATCGACGCCGCCTTTCCCTTGGAGCAGGCCGCCGCCGCCCACGGCCGCCTCGAAGCCGGCGCCCATGTCGGCAAGATCGTCCTGACCCTGACGTGATCCCGCGCCGGCTGCACGCGATCGAGGCCGGGCCCGGCCCCGACGCCGACCCGGACGCGACACCCCTGGTGATGCTGCACGGCCTGTTCGGCCAGGCGAGGAATTTCGGCCGCCTGCAGCGCGCGTTCGCGGCCGATCGCCGCGTGGTCGCGCTGGACCTGCGCAGCCACGGCGACAGCGAGCACGGCCCGCTTGCCCTGCGGGAAATGGCCGCCGACGTCGCCCACGCCGTCGGTGGGCGCGGCCTCGACCGCGTCGCCCTGCTCGGCCACTCGCTCGGCGGCAAGGTGGCGATGGCGCTCGCCCTCGACCACCCCGCGCTGCTCGACCGCCTGCTCGTCGCCGACATCGCCCCCGTGGCCTACCGGCACGGCAATCTCCGCTTCGTCCGCGCCCTGCAAGCCCTCGACCTCCGGCCGGACCTGACCCGCGCCGAGGCCGATCGCACGCTCGCCGCCGCGGTCGAGGATGCCTCGGTCCGCGGCCTCCTCCTGCAGAATCTCGCGACCGGCACCCGTCCTCGCTGGCGTTTCGGCCTCGCCGATATCGCCGCCTCGCTCGATCAGGCGGAAGGCTGGCCGTCCGACTTCGCCCGATCCGCGCACTGGGACGGCCCCGCCCTGTTCCTCACCGGGGGCGCCTCGCGCTACGTCACCGCCGAAGACTGGCCCATGATCGTGCGCCTGTTTCCCGGCGCCCGACGGGAGGTCATCGAGGGTGCCGGACACTGGCTGCATGCCGAGCGACCGGACCGGTTCGCCGCCTCGGTGCGCGCCTTCCTGGCGTCGACCGCGCGTTGACCGACGCGAAAAAATTTCAAGTCGATCGAAGCAAATCAAAGACTTGGTCGAACCGGGGCGTGGTTTGTCAACCGGCGGTTGACGGACGGCCCGGGCTCTGCGCTCGACCCGCCCGGCG
>CAXUBM010000454.1:0-659 GCA_964249235.1 uncultured Acetobacteraceae bacterium
GCCCGCATGTCCGACGGCCTGCCCGACGAGGTCAAGCTGGCGCAGATCGGCGGCGTCGGCGCCGTGCAGGTCACCGGCGGGAACGTCAGGGCGATCCGGGTCCAGCTGAACCAGCGGGCGCTGTTCGCCTACGGACTGTCGGCGGACAACGTGCGCACGACGATCGGCAACGTGAACGTCAATTCGCCGACGGGCGGGTTCGACGGGCCGCTGATCTCGAGCACGCTGCGGGAAAACAGCCAGATCAACAACCCGGCGGTGCTGGCGAACCAGGTGATCGCCTATGTCAACAACGCGCCGGTGCGTATACGCGACGTGGGCCGCGTGGTGGCGGGCCCGGAGAACAATCAGCTCGCGGCATGGGAGAACCGGACGCCGGCGCTGGTGATCAACGTGCGGCGGCAGCCGGGGGCGAACGTGATCGCCACCGTCAACGCGATCAAGCAGGAGCTGCCGCAGTTGCGGGCGTCGCTGCCGGCGGGGATCGAGGTGACGCCGCTGACGGACCGGACGGTCACGATCAGGGCGTCGGTGTCGGACGTGGAGTTCGAGCTGGCGCTGGCGGTGCTGCTGGTGGTGGGGGTGATCTTCGTCTTTCTGCGAAGAGCGCGGGCGACGCTGATCCCGCGCCGGTCGGTGCCGCTTTCCCTGGTGGGCAC
>CAXUBM010000454.1:669-2276 GCA_964249235.1 uncultured Acetobacteraceae bacterium
GGTCGCGCTGCCGCTATCGCTGATCGGGACCTTCGGGGTGATGGCGCTGTGCAGCTTCAGCCTCGACAATCTCTCGCTGATGGCCATGACGATCGCGACCGGGTTCGTGGTCGACGACGCGATCGTGATGATCGAGAACATCTCGCGCTTTCTCGAGGAGGGGATGTCGCCGATGGAGGCGGCGATCACCGGGGCGGGACAGATCGGGTTCACGATCGTGTCGCTGACGGTGTCGCTGATCGCGGTGCTGATCCCGCTGCTGTTCATGGGCGAGGTGGTGGGACGGCTGTTCCACGAGTTTGCGGTGACCTTGGCGGTCACGATCGTGCTGTCGGCGGTGGTGTCGCTGACGCTGGTGCCGATGATGTGCGCGCGCGTGTTGAAGGCGTCGCCGGCGCCGGAGTATGCGCGCACGCGCCGGGAGGGCGACGGGCGACCGGCGCCGCGGAAGAGCTGGGCCACGCGTTTGTTCGAGGGATTGATCGACCGTTACCACCGGGCGCTGCTGGTGGTGCTCGACCACCAGGCGATCACGCTGGTGGTGGCGACGCTGACGGTGGTGGCAACGGCCTACCTGTATGTGGCGATCCCGAAAGGGTTCTTTCCGCAGCAGGACACCGGACTGATCCAGGGCGTGTCGGTGGCGAGCCAGGGGATCTCGTTCGCGTCGATGGGCACGCACCAGGAGGAGATGGCACGCGCGATCCTGAACGACCCGGACGTGGCGAGCCTGTCGTCGTTCATCGGCATCGACGGGACTAACACCACCCTCAATCAGGGTCGCTTCGAGATCAACCTCAAGCCGCGCGACCGCAGGAGCGACAGCGCGCAGGCGATCATCAGGCGGTTGACGCGCGAGACGTCGCACGTCGCGGGGATGAAGCTCTACATGCAGCCGGTGCAGGATCTGTCGCTGGCGACGCAGACGACGGCGACGCAGTATCAGTTCGTGCTGATGGCGCCGACGGACGCGCAGCTCGCGGAGATGGCGCCCAAGCTGCTGGCCAGCTTGCAGAAACGGCCGGAGCTGGCGGACGTCACCTCGGACCTGCAGCAGAGCGGCAACGGGGTGATGATCACCATCGACCGCCAGACGGCGGCGCGGTTCGGGATCACGCCGGCGACCGTCGACAGCGCGCTCTACGACGCCTTCGGCCAGCGGCAGGTCTCGACGATCTACCCGCAATCGGCGCAGTACCGGGTGCTCCCGGAGGCGGAGCCGTCGCTGGCCAAGAGCGTCGCCGCGCTCAACCAGATGTATCTGTCCGCGTCAGGAGTGACGGCCGGGACGTCGAGCGGGTCGTCGAGCGGAGCGACGCCGACGCAGGTGCCGCTGTCGGCGATCGTGAGCGTGCGTGTCGTGCCGATGCCGCTGCTGATCACGCACTTCGGCGAGTTCCCGGCGACCACGATCTCGTTCAACCTGGCACCGGGGGTGTCGCTCGGGGCGGCGGTGGACGCGATCGACAAGGTCGAGGCGGACATGCATCTGCCGCGCGCGTTCCAGACCAGCTTCGAGGGCGAGGCGAGCGCGTTCCAGAGTTCGCTGGGCAACGAGCTCTACCTGGTGCTGGCGGCGCTGGCGGCGGTCTACATCGTGTTGGGCG
>CAXUBM010000455.1:0-2276 GCA_964249235.1 uncultured Acetobacteraceae bacterium
GGTGAGCACCGTGGGGCGGTCGCGGCCGAGGCGGGGCTCGATGCGTTCGAGGAGGAGGCGGAAAAAGAGGTCTTCCCAGGTTTCGCCGGGACGCAGGGGAGTGCGGGCGCGGGCGGCGAGGAGGGAGGCGTCGTTGCTGGTCGCGAGGATGTCGACCTCGTAGGCGCGGTCGAAGGCCTCGGCCACGGTGAGCCGTTCGAAGGGGACGTCGAGCGCGGTGGTGATGCCGCGCGAGGTGACGGCCGGGGGCAGCACGGCGCGGAGGAACTGTTCGGTCTGGGCGATGAGCGCGTCGATCGGCTGGCCGGGCGTGTACCATTCGAGCATGGTGAATTCGGGGGCGTGGAGCGCGCCCGCCTCCCCGTTCCGCCAAACGCGGGCGAGCTGGAAGATCGGGCCGGCGCCGGCGGCGAGCAGGCGCTTCATCGCGAATTCGGGGCTGGTGTGCAGCCAGAGGGTCTGGGTTCGGACGTCGGGGTGTTCGCGCGCGGTGCGGAAAGCGCGTAGATGGACCTCATCGCCGGGGGCGGGAACGGCATAGGGCGTTTCCACCTCGAGGTAGCCGCGCGCGTCGAAGAAGGCGCGGGTGGCGCGGGCGAGGCGGGCGCGGCGGCGCAGCGCCGCCGATCTGTCGAGAAAATCCATGGGATCCGGGTCGATGACGATACGAACTGCCGCCGGCGTGATCGAGGCGGGATGGGGCGATGATGTCACTCTCCTGAGCGCGGTCGAGCGGAAATACGCGATCGCGATACCGGACGCGTTCGCGGCGCTGATCGGCGACCGGGACGATCCGGTGGGGCGGCAGGTGGTGCCGCATGCGGACGAGCTGGTCACCGCGGCTCGGGAGAGCGGCGATCCGACGGGGGATGCGGCGTTCAGCCCGGTGCAAGGCGTGGTGCGGCGCTATCCGGACCGGGTGCTGCTCAAGCCGTTGCTCGCGTGCCCGGTTTACTGCCGGTTCTGCTTCCGGCGGGCGTATGTGGGGCCGGACGGGGGGGTGCTGCCGGAGGCGGCGCTCGAGCGGGCGCTCGACTGGATCGAGGGCGAGGACGCGTTGCGCGAGGTGATCCTGACGGGCGGCGATCCGCTGATCCTGTCGCCGCGGCGGTTGGGTTGGATCGTGCGGCGGCTGTCGGCGATGCGGCAGATCGAGACGATCCGGGTGCATACGCGGCTGCCGGTGGCCGATCCGGAGCGGATCGAGGGGGCGCTGGTGGAGGCGCTGGAGAGCGAGACGCCGGTCAGGGTGATGATGCACGTCAATGCGGCGGCCGAGGTGACGCAGGCGGTTCGGCTGTGCGTGCGGCGGCTGCTCCGGGCGGGCATCCCGGTGCTGTCGCAGTCGGTGCTGCTGCGCGGGGTGAACGACACCGCGGAGCGGCTGGAGGCGCTGCTGCGGGCGCTGCTGCGGGCGCGGGTGGTACCGGCCTATCTGCACCAGCTTGACCGCTCGCCGGGGACGGCGCGGTTCCACGTGCCGGTCGCCGAAGGGCGGGCGCTGCTGGCGAGCCTGCGGGGGCGGATCCCGGGCGATGCGTGGCCGGCCTACGTGCTCGACATCGAGGGCGGGCACGGGAAGGTGCCGGTTGGGCCGGACTATCTGCGGGCGGATGGGCGGGCGGTGCGCGACCCGTGGGGGGGCGTGCACTCGCTTGAAGGGCGTGACGGGGTGGGCTAGAGACCCGCCTCCCCAAACAGACCGGCCAGAACCCATGAAGCAACAGGCGAACCTGATCCGGGCCGGACAGGTGATCGAGCATGACGGCAGGCGCTGGACGGTGCTCAAGCAGCAGATCATCACGCCCGGCAAGGGCGGCGCGTTCATCCAGGTCGAGATGCGCGACCTCAGGACGGGCAACAAGACCAACGAGCGCTGGCGGACGGCCGACACGGTGGAGCGGCTGATGACCGAGGAGAAGGAATACGCCTACTCCTACACCGACGGCGACAACCTGGTGCTGATGGATCCGGAGACGTTCGAGCAGGCGATGATCCCGGCCGCCATCCTGGGCGAGGCGGTGGCGTTCCTGCAGGACAACATGACGGTCAACGTCAAGCTGGTCGAAGGCGACCCGGTGGCGATGGAGCTGCCGCCCACGGTCACGCTGCAGATCGTGGAGGCCGACCCGGTGACGAAGGGCCAAACGGCGACGTCGTCGTACAAGCCGGCGCTGCTGTCGAACGGGGTGAAGACGCAGGTGCCGCCGTTCATCGAGAGCGGCGAGCGGATCGTGGTGCGGACCGAGGACGCGAGCTACGTCGAACGCGCCAAG
>CAXUBM010000456.1:0-1548 GCA_964249235.1 uncultured Acetobacteraceae bacterium
TGCCCGCCGAGATCCCCTGGACGACTCACCCCAGCGACCCCAAGCACAGCACCGCCTCGGCCGCCCTCTTCGGCAGCCGCAGTGGACATGGCCTCTACTACGAACTCATCCGATGGTACCCCGGCTACATGAGCGCCCCGCACCGCTACGCCACCGACCGGCTCTGCGTGGTCGTCTCCGGCACCTGGTGGGTCAACAGCGGTTCCGATTTCGACCCCGCCCGCTGCGTCCCGGTCCCCGCCGGCACCTTCGTCCACCGCGTCGCCCACACGCCGCATTACGACGGCGTGGTGGCAACCGCCCGCGAGCCCGCCGTGATCGCCATCTGCGGCATCGCCCCGGTCGGCATGACCTATGCCGAGCCCGACAAACCGGGCTGGCGCAAGGTCGGCTGATCCTGCCCGGACTATCGCTTCCTCGGCCTGCCCGACGCCGACCTCGCCGGCACGCCGCAGACCATCTCCAACCCCTGACATGCCTCGGGTCCGGCCAACAGGCGCGCGTGGCGGCCGGACCCGAGTCGACATCGCTTCGACGTCACCGGGCGCCTGACCCCGGCGGCGGCATAGCAGCGCGGACCCGGGCCAGCAGGCGCGCCCAGCGTCGCGCCAGCGTCCCGAACATCCAGGACTCGAAACCAGCGAACGCGGCCGCCTTGGACAGCTCGGACCGGGTCGGATAGGCAACCACGATGTCCGCCAGCGTCCACAGGCCTGCCCTGCCGCCGCGCATCACCAGGCTCCAGGGCAGCAGCAGGTCGCCCGCATGGGCGCCCACGATCGTGACACCCACCACCCGCCGTCCCGCCCGAACGACCTTGACGAAACCGGCAGTGTCCGCCTCGGCGACCGCGCGGTCGTTCTCCGCCCAATCCTGCCGCGACACCCTGACATGCCTGTACCGTGCCCGGGCTTGCGCTTCCGTCAACCCGAGCCGGGCGAGTTCCGGCGCGGTATAGGTGACCGAAGGCAGCAGGCCGAACCGCGCCGCGCTCGGCAGGCCGAAGCCGACCTGCGCGACCACCAGCGCGCCCTCATGGCCGGCCGCGTGCGTGAACCGAGGACCCGCCCGGCAATCCCCGATGGCGAGAATCGCCCGGTTCGTCGTCCGGCGGCGTGCATCGACGACGATGCCGTCGGGTCCCGCCGCCACCCCGGCCAGTTCCAAACCCAATCCCTCCAGCCGGGGCCGCCGCCCCACGGCAACCAGAAGGTGCGACCCGCACAACGCGGCCCCTTCGGCGCGATCCAGGCGGACGCCCGCTCCCTCCGCCGACGCGCGAACGACCGCCACCTTCTCGCACACCGCGACTCCCTCCGCCTCGAGCACGCGGCGCACGGCCTGCGCGGCCTCTGCGTCGACGGCGCCCAGCACCGTCCCGCTCTCGATCAGCGTCACGGCCGATCCCAGGCGCCGAAACGCCTGCGCCATCTCCACCCCGATCGAGCCACCGCCCAGCACCAGGAGCTGTTCCGGCAGCACGTCCAGCGCTAATATTTTATCTTTTTTCTGGAACTGTTAGTTCTACAAGTAAGGTTTCGTCGGCAC
>CAXUBM010000456.1:1558-2273 GCA_964249235.1 uncultured Acetobacteraceae bacterium
GTCAGGAACGGTACGGTCTCCAACCCCGGGATCGTCGGCACCGCCGGCTCGGACCCGGTCGCCAGCACGATGCGCGGCGCGCGCAGCAGGCGGCTGCCCACGGCGACGGCGCGACGGCCGGTCAGTCTGGCCACGCCCCGAACGACCTCCACGCCCCAGGCCGAGAACCGTTCCGCGGCATCGTGCGGCGCGATCGCGGCGATGGCCTCCCGGACATGCGCGCGCACCGCCGCGAAGTCGACGGCCGGACCCGATCCCGTCACGCCGAGCCTGCTCCCGCGCATCGCCTGGGCCCGGTGCGCCGCCGCCAGCAGCGCCTTGGAAGGAACGCAGCCGGTGTTGAGGCACTCGCCACCCATGCGGTCGCGTTCGATCAGCGCCACCCGCAAGCCGAGCCGCGCGCAGCCGCCCGCCGCTGTCAGACCCGCAGCACCGGCGCCGACGACCACCACGTCATGTGTCCAGGCCAGGCCGGTCTCCTCGCTCAACGCACGTCCGGGTAGTGCCGGTCCAGCCCGCGCCGCAGCCCCACGCCCCAGCGCGCGCTGACGCGCAGGTAGGTCAGGTTGGCCCTGACCGCCCCCCAGGCCGCGATCCGCCGGTCCGACGTGATCGCCACCCGGTTGACCATCCGCGTCCGACCGAACCGGTGCAGGCGCACGCACAGATCCACGTCCTCCATGATCGGCAGGCCCGTGTCGCAGCCCCCGGCGGC
>CAXUBM010000457.1:0-265 GCA_964249235.1 uncultured Acetobacteraceae bacterium
GACGCCAGGCGCTCGCGCGCCGCGAGGACGGCGGGGTTCGGTCAGGACGTGCCCGCGCCGTTCGTCTACCTGGAGGATCCCGCGGCCTTCGCCAACCTCGTCACCATCCAGGGCGCCCACACCCTCGACCTGGTGACGCTGCTGGGCGGCGCGCCGGCCCAGGTCTCGGCGCTTACCTCGCGCCAGTTTCCCGAAATCCGTGCGGGCGAGGACGCGGAGGTCCGCCGCCGCAAGACCTTCGACCACCTGCTGGTGCAGGGTGGCT
>CAXUBM010000457.1:333-2273 GCA_964249235.1 uncultured Acetobacteraceae bacterium
CGAGGGAGGGGCGCCGTTCGCGGTCGAGGTGGCCGGCGGGCGCAAGAGCGAGACCCCGTTCCGGCTGGACATTCAAGGTGAAAAGGGCAGCCTGCGCCTCGACGGCGGGGCGCCGCGCGGGCTGCAGTCGGGCCGGATCGGGCTTCTGGAGAACGGCGAACGCGTCGCCGTCGACGAGGGGGAGCTGAAGACCCTTCCCGATGCGGCGGTGAACGTGGGCGGCGTCTACGCCGCCTTGCGCGACAGTATCCGGCAGGGCTCCAAGCGAGCCACAGGCTTCGATCACGCCGTGCAGCTCAGCCGATGGATCGAGGCCGTGTTCCTTTCCTCCGAGGAGGGGCGACGGATCAGGTTCGGCGACTAGCGTTCGCGTAATCGAGGGCGCTCAGCCACCCGGCGCGCGCTGTACGTCCCTGATCTTTTCCGGAGCAGAGTCGATGGCGGACAAGAGTGACGGCGCATCGGGGCTTTTCATCCGCCCTCCTGTGATCACCCTGCCGGAGGAGGTAGCCGGCGACGGCGCGGCGATCGAACGAGGGCTGTCCCATGCTTGAAACGTTGCTCGATAAGCAAGACGCGGCGTTCGAGCCGCGCAGCGTCGGCCGGGCGCTGCCGCGCGTCGACGGACGGCTGAAGGTCACGGGCGCGGCGCGCTTCACCGCCGAACATCGGCCGGACGGTCTGCTCCACGGCGTGGTGATCGGCAGCGCGATCGCGCGCGGCCGCGTCGCGTCGGTCGATGCGGCGGCGGCGCAGGCGCTGCCGGGCGTCGTCGCGGTGATCACCGCCGCCACCGCGCCCAGGCTGAAGCCGCTGCCCGACAAGGTGCAGGGCATCCAGTATTCCGGCGAGGGCGGCCTGATCGAGATGCTGCTGCCGATGCAGGACGACCGCGTCCACTACGCCGGCCAGGCGGTCGTGCTGGTGATCGCCGACAGCTTCGAGCAGGCGACGCATGCCGCGACGCTGGTGCGGATAGCCTACGAGGAAGAGACGCCGGAACTCGACCTGGAGACCGCGAGCCGGCGCTCCAAGCCCGACAGCTACTGCGGCATGGAGCCGCTGCAACTGTCGACCGGCGATCCGGCCAAGGCGTTCGACAATGCCGAGGTGCGGCTCGAACGCGAATACTCGACCCCCGTCCATACCCACAGCGCGATCGAGACGCTGGCGACCGTGGCCGCCTGGGAGACGCGCGACGGCAAGGATTTCCTGACGCTCTACGACACCACGCGCGTGATCAAGACCGCCAACACCGTGCTCGCCCACTGCCTCGACGTGGCCGAGGCGGACATCCACCTGATCGTCAAGTTCCTGGGCGGCTCCTACGGCTCCAAGGCCTGGATGTTCGGCAACGTGCTGCTCGTGGCGAGTTGCGCCAGGCTGATCGGCCGCCCGCTCAAGGTGGAGTGGAGCCGCCAGCAGATGTTCGAGCTGAACGGCTACAGGCCGCAGACGCGCCAGACGATCCGGATCGGCGCGACCCGCGACGGCGACCTCACCTCGCTGCGCCACGACGCGGTGTCGCCGACCTCGACGGTGAGCGGCTATCCCGAGCCGGTCACCGGCATGACGATGATGATGTACGATGTGCAGAACCTCGCCATCGCGCAGGAGATCCGGCACCTCAACCTCCCCACCCCTTCGCCGATGCGCGGGGTGGGCGTGCTGGCCGGCGGCTGGGCGCTGGAGACGGCGATGGACGAGCTGGCGCACGAGCTGGACATGGACCCGGTCGAGCTCAGGATGCGCAACGACGCCGAGAAGGGTCCGCTGTCGGGCCATCCCTTCTCCTCCAAGCATCTCGACCGCTGCTTCAAGCGCGGGCGGGAGCTGATCGGCTGGGGGCGGAGGGCGCGCCCGGGCGCGCGGCGCGACGGGCGCTGGGCGACGGGCCTGGGCGTCGCGTCCAGCACCTTGCCCGCCGTGCTCGACCAGGC
>CAXUBM010000458.1:0-2270 GCA_964249235.1 uncultured Acetobacteraceae bacterium
AAGCCCGCACCGCCGCGAACCGCGTCGCATCCGACGGCGCCGCGCATGATGCGGCTGCGGACGCACAGCACCACGGCGACGCGTCGTCCCGCCTCGCCGTTCAGCGCGCCGATGGACCTATCCTTCGCGTCCCGCGACGACGCACACACGACGGCGCCCTCACGGCGCGGCTCGCACGCGCCGATCGACCTCGCGCTTGGACCGATGGCGCACAACGGCGAACTCCGCGTGCCCTACGCGACGGCCGGCATCCGCGGCGTGTCGCCGGACTACGATGCGGAGCTGCAGGACTGGATCGAGCGGCACCTCTACTACCCCGAAGATGCCGCGCGTCGCGGACAGGACGGCACGGCGTCGGTGCACGTGGTGCTCGACCGATCGGGGCAGGTGCGGAGCGTCGAGCTCACCACGAGCGCCGGGACGGACAGTCTCGACGACGCGACGTCGGGGATGTTCCGGGACGCGACGCTGCCGCCGGTGCCGCCGGACATGGCGGGCAATCATTTCGACATCAATCTTACGGTGCACTACATCCTGCTTCGGCGACCCGGCTGACCGCGCGCTAGGGCGCCGGTGGCAGGGTCAGCACCACCGAGACGCCCTGCCCGGGCGCGGTGACGATGTCGGCGGCTCCGCCGGAAGCCTGGGCGAAGCCGTAGACCTGCGCGAGGCCGAGGCCGGTGCCACGGCCGTCGGCCTTGGTGGAGAAGAGGGGTTCGAAGGCGCGTTCGAGCACGGCGGGCAACATGCCGGGGCCGTTGTCGGCGACCGCGATGCGGACCTGGCCGGCGCGGTGGCTGGTGGAGATGACGACGTGACCGTCGGCGCGCTCGGCGACCGCGTCCCGGGCGTTGGTGACGAGGTTGACCAGGGCGCGCTCGAGCTGGTCGCGGTCGGCGGAGATCGGCGGCAGCGAGGCGGCGGGGCTGACGGTCAGGGTGAGCTTGGCGCCGGCGGCGAGGCGGAGCATGTCGTCGGCGTCGGCGAGGACCTCGTTGACGTCGAGATGCTGCGGGGCCACCGGGCGGCGGCGGGCGAAGGCGAGCAGGCCTTCCATCATGCGCTCGCCGCGGCGGGCGGCCTCGCCGGCGTTGGCGAGCGGGCGCAGCAGGCGAGGGTCGGCGTCGGGACCGAGACGCTTCCCCAGCGACTCGAGGTTGCCGAAGAGAGCGGTGAGGATGTTGTTGAAGTCGTGGGCGACGAGGCCGGTCATGCGGCCGAGCGCCTCGAGCGTGGTGGCGCGCAGGAGCGCGGCCTCGGCGCGCTCGCGGGCTTCGATCTGCTCGACGAGGCGGGCGTTGGTCTCGACGATGGCGCGGGTGCGCTCGGCGACCTGGGCCTCGACCGAGGCGTTCAGCGCCCCCAGTCGGTGCAGGGCGTCGGCGTTGCCGATAGCGTAGCGGATGGCGCGCTCCAGCGCCGGCGTGTCGAAGCCGCCCTTGATGAGGAAATCGTTGGCGCCCGCCTCGGCGGCCTCGTTCTCGACCACGCCGGTGGCGGTGAGCATGATGATCGGCGCGGTGATGTTCTCGGCGCGGGCTTGACGGATCATCTCGACGCCGGTCTTGCCGCCGACGCGGTGGTCGACGAGGTAGCAATGGTGGGCGCCGCGGCGGAGCACCTCCAGGCCAGCCTCGATGGTCTGGACGAGGTCGACCGTGTAGCGGCGGCTGGCGCCGCGTCCGTTCGGGCGTTGGGAGAGCATGGCGAGCAGCGTGTGGTGGACGTTGGCGGTGTCGTCGACGAGGAGCACGCGGATCGTGCCGGCGCCCCCGTCCATGAGCGAGGACGCGGAGGGCGAGGGCGGGGAGATGGTGCCGGTCCCGCTCAAACGCCGCGCCCGGGCAGCTGGGCGGCGTCGAGCCAGAAATCGGCGAAGCGGCGCATCTGCTCGGTCAGTTCGCCGCGGTCGCCGAGCTTGACGAGGTAGGCGTTGGCGCCGCCGAGATAGGCCTGGTCGATGTGGCGGACGTCGTCGGACGAGGACAGGATGACGACGGGAATGGAGCGCCAGCGCCGGTTTTCCCGGATCGCGTGCAGCGTGTCCATGCCGGACAGGCCGGGCATGTGCAGATCGAGCAGGATGACGTCAGGCGCGGGATGTTCGGCGTCGAGCGCGTCGAGATGGTCGAGCAGGGCACGGCCGTTGGCGACGAAGGCGAGGTCGGGGGGCGAGACGGGCCGGGCGTCGCGCATGACGCGGCGGAGCACGAGGCGGTGGGCGTCGTTGTCCTCGGCGACGAGAATGTTGCGGCGGCGCGGGGCGCCGT
>CAXUBM010000459.1:0-2266 GCA_964249235.1 uncultured Acetobacteraceae bacterium
GGGCGGACCTGTCGGCGGAGGTGGCTGGGATCGTCGCCAGCCTCGAATTCGCGTCGGGGGCGGACGTGCGCGCAGGCACCGTGCTGCTGCGGCTGCGGCTCAACGACGAGCCGGCCCGGCTGGCGCAGCTGCGGGCCGACGCCGACCTGGCGTCGCTGAACCTCAACCGCGACCGGCGCGAGTTCTCGGCGCAGGCGGTCAGCCACGCGGTGGTGGACACCGACGTGGCGACGCTGGCGGCGGACCAGGCGCAGGTGCAAGCCGAGCAGGCGCTGATCGACGAGAAGATCGTGCGCGCGCCATTCGACGGCAGGCTCGGGGTCCGGCAGATCGACCTGGGCCAGTACCTGCAGCCCGGGACGGCGATCGTCACGCTGCAGGCGCTCGACCCGATCTATGTCGACTTCTACCTGCCGCAGGCGGAGCTCGGCCACGTCGCCGCGGGCGAGCCGGTCGCCGTGACGGTCGACACCTATCCGGGGCGGACGTTCACCGCGCACGTCACCGCGCTGGCGCCGAGGGTCGACCCGGCGAGCCGCACGGCGCAGGTGCGCGCGGTGATCGGCAACCGCGACCACGCGCTGCTGCCGGGGATGTTCGCCCAGGTGCGGCTGCAGACGGGTGCGCCGCGGTCGCTCGTCACCCTGCCGCAGACCGCCGTCGCCTACGCCCCCTACGGCAGCACGGTGTTCGTCCTGCAGGCCGGGCAAGGGGGGCGGCGCGTCGCGCACCAGGTGCTGGTGCGGACCGGCCCGGCGCGCGGCGAGCAGGTGGCGATCGTCTCGGGACTGTCGGGCGGCGAGACGGTGGTGACGGCCGGCCAGCTCAAGCTGCACGAGGGCACGCCGGTGATCGTCGACAATGCCGTACCGGTGGGTGCGCGGGCCGCGCCCAATCCGCCGGAGGAATGAGGTGAGGCTCAGCGAGCTCTTCATTCGCCGTCCGGTGCTGTCGATCGTGCTGAGCGTGCTGGTTCTGGTGGCCGGCCTGCGGGCGCTGACGGCACTGCCGGTGCAGCAGTTTCCGCAGACGGTCACCGCGTCGATTCAGATCCAGACGAGCTACTACGGCGCGGACGCGGCGACGATCGCGGGCTTCATCACGCTGCCGCTCGAGAACGCGGTCGCGGCCACCGACGGTCTCGACTACCTGACCTCGTCCAGCCAGACGAGCCAGAGCACGATCACGCTCTATCTCAGGCTGAACGCGGATCCGAAGATCGCGATGACCGAGGTCCAGGCCTACGTCAACGCGGCGCAGGCGCTGCTCCCGCAGGGTTTCCAGCCGCCGATCATCACCCTGAGCAACAACTCGAACTTCAGCTTCGCGATCACGCTGGCGAGTCGCGTCCTGTCGCCGGCGCAGATCTCCGACTACGCGTCGCGCGTGGTCGTGCCGCAACTGCAGGCGGTGCCGGGCGTGCAGCAGGTGCAGAACCAGGCGGGGATCAAGCTTGCGCTGCGGGTCTGGCTGGATGCGGGCAAGCTGGCGGGCTACGGGCTGACGGCGAACGAGGCCGTCGCCGCGCTGCAGAACAACGATTTCGTCACCGGCGTCGGGCAGACGCTGGGCGGGATGACCTTCGACGTGCTGGCGATCAACAGCGGCCTCCATACGCTCGACCAGTTCCGAAACCTGATCGTCCGCCGGAACGGCAGCGCGCTCGTGCGGCTCGGCGACGTGGCCAGGGTCGCGTTCGGGCCCGACGTGACGAACATCAGCATCAACACCAGCAAGGGCGCCGGTGGTGCCTTCATCAGCGTCAACACGACCCCGACCGCGAACCTGCTGGCGACGACCAGCCGGCTGAAGATCGTCGCCGAGAGGCTCGCGACCGCGCTGCCGCCCGGCCTCTCGCTGAGCATCGACTTCGACACCGCCGATTTCGTCAATGCGTCGCTGCGCGAGACGCTCACGGCGCTGTTCGAGGCGCTGGCGATCGTCACCGCGGTGATCTTCCTCTTTCTCGGCTCGTTCCGCTCGGTGCTGGTGCCGCTGGTGACGATCCCGCTGTCGCTGGTGGGCACGTTCGCGCTGATGGCGCTGATGGGGTTCTCGATCAACCTGCTGACGCTGCTCGCCTTCGTGCTGGCGATCGGGCTGGTGGTGGACGACGCGATCATCGTCGTCGAGAACGTCAACCGCCATCTCGCGGACGGCATGCGGCCGATGGAGAGTGCCGCGCGCGCGGCGCGCGAGCTCGGCGGCCCGATCGTGGCGATGACGGCGGTGCTGATCGCGGCCTACCTGCCGATCGGGCTGCAGA
>CAXUBM010000460.1:0-2266 GCA_964249235.1 uncultured Acetobacteraceae bacterium
GGCGATCGGGTCGTCGTGGTTGAGGGTGCTGGCGGGGTGGACAGTGTCGGTGCCGTTGGCGATGCTGCAGCGGGAGGAGGCCATGGCGACGCTGTTCGGGCCGGAGAAGGTGCCGGAGGATTTCGCGACCAGAGGCGGCGGACTGATGGGGTTGCGGCCGCAGAGCTTCATCGCGGCGTCGACCGACATGATGGCGATCGCACAGGACCAGCCGGGGTTGATCGCGCGCTACGGCGAGCTTCGGACCGGCGTGGGTGTGCTGTTCGGAGCAGGGGACCGGGTGCTCGACGCCCGCGTGCACGCGCACGGCGTGCGCGACGCCATCCCGGGCGTCGACCTCCAGATCATCGAGGACGCCGGCCACATGCTGCCGATCACGAGAATTCGGCAAACCGCCGCGTTCATCCGACGGCAGGCGGGGCGAATCGCGGCGTGAGATCGGCCAGGATCGCGTTCATGGGAGCTGGCAGCACGGTGTTCGCGAAGAACCTGCTGGGCGACATCCTGTCGTCGCCGGAGCTCGCGGACGCTTCGATCGCGTTGCACGACATCGACGAGGAGCGGCTGGGAACGTCGCACCGAATCGCGGCGAGGTTGGCGCGGGAGCTGGGCGCATCGCCGCAGATCGAGAGCACGACCGAGAGGGCGAGGGCGCTGGAGGGCGCCGATTTCGTCATCTCGATGATCCAGGTGGGCGGTTACCGGCCGTGCACGGTCACGGATTTCGAGGTGCCGAAACGCTTTGGCCTGCGGCAGACGATCGCGGACACGCTGGGCGTGGGCGGCATCATGCGGGCCCTGCGGACGGTGCCGGTGCTGGTTGAGATCTCACGTGATATGGAAAGACTCTGCCCCAAGGCGCTGCATCTCAACTACGTCAATCCAATGGCGATGAACGTCTGGGCGCTGTCGCGGCTGACGGAGGTGCGGACCGTCGGGCTGTGCCACAGCGTGCCGCACACGCTCGGGGAGATCGCTGCGGATATCGGCGTGCCGGCGGAGGAGATCGACTTCCTAGTGGCCGGAATCAACCACATGGCCTTCTACCTTAAGCTCGAACGTGAGGGGGAGGACCTGTCGCCGCTGCTGCATCAGGTGATCGCGGAGGGGCGGGTGCCGGCGTGGAACCAGGTCCGTTACGACATGTTCCGGCGGCTCGGGTATTTTGTGACCGAGTCGAGCGAGCATTTCGCGGAATATGTGCCGTGGTTCATCAAGAGCGGGCGGCCGGACCTCGTCGAGCGGTTCGGCGTGCCGCTCGACGAATATCCGCGGCGGTGCGAAGCGCAGATCGCATCGTGGCAGGCGATGCGGACGGCGATGGAGGACCAGTCGGTGCCGCTCGGCGCGGAGCGGAGCCTCGAGTATGGATCGCGGATCATCCGGGCGGAATGGACCGGGACGCCGGACGTGATCTACGGCAACGTGATCAACCGGGGGGCGATCGACAACCTGCCGGACGATTGCTGCGTGGAGATCCCGTGCCTGGTGGACGGCAACGGGATCCACCCGACGCGGATCGGGCGGATACCGCCGCAACTGGCGGCGCTGATGCAGACGAACATCAATGTGCAGGCGCTGACGGTGGAGGCGCTGGTGACCGGGCGGCGCGAGCATATCCACCATGCGGCGATGCTCGATCCGCATACCGCGGCGGAGCTGGACCTGGATCAGATCCACGATCTGGTCGAGACATTGCTGGCGGAACATTCGGACTGGCTGCCGGCGCGGTGGCACTAGGATCGGGAGCCTCGGGGTCCACGCGCCCAGCGCCTGGCGGGGTTCGGGGCGGAACGCCGACCTTAGACTAAAAGGCGGCCGGGATCGGATCGCGGCGCTGCCACCGAACCGTGCCCGCGGGAAAGGCGCCGTCGGCTTCCAGCTTGGCGACGTGGCCGGCGATGTTGGCGCGGGCGGCGAACAGCAGGCCTTCCATGAGAGACGGGTAGAGGCGTGCCGTGAGGGCGTCCAGCGTGACGACGCCTTCTTCGACGAGGGCGAGCACCTGCCGTTCGCGACGGAGGCGATTGGCGATCATGTGGGTCAGCATGGTGCCGGGGCGCTCGATGACCGGACCATGGCCGCTGAAGAAGCGAGGATCGCCGCGGTCAAGGAGGAGGCGGAGGCTGCGGAGGTAGTCGGCGGCGTTGCCGCTCGGGGGTGGAGGAACGACGGAGGTCGACCAGCCCATGACGTGGTCGGCGGTGAAGAGGCCGTCCGGGTGGGCGAAGCAGAGGTGCTCGGTGGCGTGGCCGGGGGTGTGGAT
>CAXUBM010000461.1:0-2266 GCA_964249235.1 uncultured Acetobacteraceae bacterium
GGCGCTGACGTCGCCCGCATTCGCCGCCGACGTGACGCTGGCGGATGCGGTGCATTCGCCGGCACGGACGCCGCGGCTGGC
Source organism: uncultured Acetobacteraceae bacterium (assembly GCA_964249235.1). Taxonomy (GTDB): domain Bacteria; phylum Pseudomonadota; class Alphaproteobacteria; order Acetobacterales; family Acetobacteraceae; genus CAXTPV01. The sequence goes on from CAXUBM010000461.1 coordinate 82, forward strand.
GGCGCGCGACGCGGCGCGGCATCCGGTCGAGGAACTGACGTTCTTCGGGGTCAAGCCAAGCTCGACGGTCGTCGAGATCTGGCCTGGCGGCGGCTACTGGACGGAGATCCTGGCGCCGTACCTGCACGATCATGGAACCTACTACCTGGCGATGGGTCCGAAGGATGGCGACCGGACCGAGCGGGCGTTCTCGCTGACGCCGAAGTTCCAGCAGTTTCTCGACGCTCATCCCGAGATCTACGGCCGGGTGAAGCTGACGGAGTTCGGGGCGGGTCATGACGGTCTGGCGCCGGCCGGGAGTGCGGATTTCGTGCTGACGTTCCGCAATCTGCACAACTGGATGAAGGCGGGAGATGCGCCGGCGATGCTGGCGGCGATCCATCGGGCGTTGAAGCCGGGCGGCATTCTGGGGATCGAAGATCATCGTGGGTCGGAGACGGTGCCGCAGGATCCCGAGGCGGCGGATGGCTACGTGCGGGAGGATTACGCGAGGGCGTTGATCGAGAAGGCGGGGTTTTCGTTCGCGGGACGTTCGGAGGTCGATGCCAATCCGCGCGATACCAAGAACTGGCCGAAGGGGGTGTGGACGTTGCCGCCGGTGCTGGCGATGGGGCCGGTCGATCGGGCAAAGTACGAGGCGGTGGGGGAGGCGGACAGCTTCGTGATGAAGTTTCGCAACGAGTAGGGTGGGAGCGCGAGTGTGAGCGGTCCGGGGATCGGCGGGTCACGGCCGGAGGGGGCGTGGCAGTTGGCGCAGATCAATGTCGGCAGGCTGGTGTCGACGCGTGACGATCCTCGGGTGGCGCCATTCTTTGCCGCTCTGGATCGGGTGAATGCGCTGGCGGAGGCGTCGGACGGGTTCGTGTGGCGGCTGCAGGGCGAAGGTGGGAATGCGACCAACATCCAGCCGACGGCGGATCCGCTGTTCATCGTCAACATGTCGGTGTGGGCGGACGCGGAGGCGCTGTTCTCGTTCGTCTACCGGAGCGGGCACGCGCCGGAGATGGCGCGGCGGCGGGAGTATTTCGAGCGGTTCGAGGGGGCTTACCAGGCCTTGTGGTGGGTTGCGGCGGGGCACGTGCCCAGCATCGACGAGGGGCTGTCGCGATTGTGGCGACTCGACCGGTATGGGCCGAGCCCGCAGGCGTTCACCTTCAGGGCGCGGTTTCCGAGGCCGGATGCGGCGGGCATGCCGGTCGACATGGAGCCCGACCCCTGGTGCGTCGGACGGGCCTGATCGGGGGCAGGCGAGGTCGATCGGCAGGCGGGCAGCCGAGACTCGCGTGCTGATCGCCACGTTCAACATCAATGACGTGAACCGCCGGCTGGCCAACCTGATCGCCTGGCTGGATCGGGCGCGGCCGGATGTGGCGTGTCTGCAGGAGCTGAAGGCCAGCGATGACGCATTTCCGCACGCGGAGATCGGGCGGGCAGGCTACGAGGCGGTCTGGCAGGGGCAGAGATCCTGGAACGGCGTCGCGATCCTGTCGCGGGTCGGTGCGCCGGTGCTGACGAGGCGGGCGCTGCCCGGCGATCCGGGGGACCAGCAGAGCCGCTATATCGAGGCGGCGGTGAACGGCGTGCTGATCGGGTCCCTGTACCTGCCGAACGGCAATCCGCAGCCGGGGCCGAAATTCGACTACAAGCTGGCGTGGTTCGAGCGGCTGATCAGGCACGCGGACGGGCTCGTCGCGTCGGGTGTGCCGGCGGTGCTGGCGGGCGACTACAACGTCGTGCCCACAGTGGCGGACATGTATCGGTCGAAATCCTATGCCACGAGCTGGGCGCACAACGCGCTGGTGCAGCCGCAGAGCCGGGCGGCATTCGAGCGGCTACTCGAGGCGGGGTGGGTCGACTCGCTCCGTGCGCGGTTCCCGGCCGGGCCGCTCTACACGTTCTGGCCCTATTTGAGGAACGGCTGGTCGCGTGACGCGGGTTTGCGGCTGGATCATCTCCTGGTCAGCCCGTCGCTGGCCGACCGCTTGGACGACGCGGGCGTGGATCGCGACGTGCGTGGCGAGGCGAATGCGAGCGACCATGCGCCGACCTGGGTGCGCCTGCGGCGAACGGTGAAACGCCGGGTGTCGAAGGCTCGCCAGTGATGGGGTCGAGGGCGCAAGCCCCTTGCCTCGATCTTGCTTGGTTTCGGACTCTTCGCAGACGGAAGGGATAGATGATGAACGAC
>CAXUBM010000462.1:0-2260 GCA_964249235.1 uncultured Acetobacteraceae bacterium
CCTTGAGGCAGCCGAAGGGGGCGTCGCCCCCTTCACCCCCACCGGAAGCGGCGCCCCCGGTCCCGCGTGACTCGACTCTGGAGTCCAGGCGCCGGCGCCTCGCGGGGGTCGGGGCGCAGCCCCGCCCCACTTGACTTACCCACCTCGGGCTCGTAAACGTCCGCCCCTCGGTCGACCCCCGTTCGGCGGTCCGTCCGTCGCATAGCGAGAACCTCTGAAACCGGCGCCGCTGCAAGCTCAGGCCGGTCTCGATGGAACGATACCGCGCGGGTGGGCCACCCATCGTCGCGTGGGGCGCTGTGTTGGCGAGACGGTGCCCGCGGGTTGAGGCCGCGTGATGTAAGGACCGGGGGCGTATGCCGACCATCAACCAGTTGATCGCGAGCGGGCGCGAGCCAGCCGCCAAGCGCAACAAGGTGCCGGCCCTGCAGGGCTGCCCGCAGAAGCGCGGCGTCTGCACGCGCGTCTACACGGTGACGCCGAAGAAGCCGAATTCCGCCCTCCGCAAGGTTGCGAAGGTCCGCCTGACCAACGGCTACGAAGTCGTCAGCTACATCCCCGGCGAGGGCCACAACCTTCAGGAACACTCCGTCGTCCTGATCCGCGGCGGCCGCGTCAAGGACCTTCCCGGCGTCCGCTATCACATCCTGCGCGGCGTGCTCGACACCCAGGGCATCGCCAAGCGCCGCCAGCGCCGTTCGCTCTACGGCGCCAAGCGGCCGAAATAGGAGAGGGGCGATGAGTCGACGCCGCCGCGCGGTCAAGCGCGAGATCCTGCCCGATCCCAAATTCGGCGATCAGGTGATCACCCGCTTCATGAACGCGCTCATGTATGACGGAAAGAAGTCCACGGCCGAAGGCATCGTCTACGGCGCGCTCGATACGTTGCGCCGGCGCGGTGGCGGCTCGTCCGACCCGGTGCGCATGTTCCACGAGGCGTTGGAGAACGTGAAACCGGCCGTCGAGGTACGCTCGCGTCGCGTCGGCGGCGCCACCTACCAGGTGCCCGTCGAGGTTCGCACCGAGCGCCGGCAGGCGCTGGCGATCCGCTGGCTCATCGACGCGTCCCGCAAGCGCGGCGAACACACGATGGAAGACCGGCTGTCGAACGAACTCAACGACGCGGTCAACAACCGTGGCGCGGCCGTCAAGAAGCGCGAGGACACCCATCGGATGGCTGAAGCCAATAAGGCCTTCAGCCACTACCGCTGGTAACGACGATCACCACCACCGAACCCCGGCCGCGCAGCCGGTAGCGGAGAGACGACGATGGGCAAGGCGAAATTCGAGCGGAACAAGCCGCACTGCAACATTGGCACGATCGGCCACGTCGATCATGGCAAGACGTCGTTGACGGCAGCGATCACCAAGACGTTGGCGAAGACCGGTGGTGCGACCTACACGGCGTACGATCAGATCGACAAGGCGCCCGAGGAGCGTGCCCGCGGCATCACGATCTCGACCGCCCACGTCGAGTACGAGACCGGCGCTCGCCATTACGCTCACGTCGACTGCCCCGGTCACGCCGACTACGTCAAGAACATGATCACGGGCGCCGCGCAGATGGACGGCGCCATCCTGGTCGTCTCCGCCGCCGACGGCCCGATGCCGCAGACGCGTGAGCACATCCTGCTCGCCCGCCAGGTCGGCGTGCCGGCGCTCGTCGTCTTCCTCAACAAGGTGGACATGGTCGACGATCCCGAGCTGCTCGAGCTGGTCGAGATGGAGGTTCGCGAGCTCCTCTCGTCCTACCAGTTCCCCGGCGACGACATTCCGATCGTGAAGGGCTCGGCGCTCTGCACACTCGAGGACAAGCAGCCCGAGATCGGCGAGCAGAGCGTCCTCGAGTTGATGAAGGCCGTCGACGACTACATCCCGCAGCCCGAGCGCCCGATCGACCGTCCGTTCCTGATGCCGATCGAGGACGTGTTCTCGATCTCCGGCCGCGGCACCGTGGTCACCGGCCGCATCGAGCGCGGCATCGTCAACGTGGGCGACGAAGTCGAGATCGTCGGCATCAAGCCGACCGTGAAGACCACGGTCACCGGCGTCGAGATGTTCCGCAAGCTGCTCGACCGCGGGGAGGCCGGCGACAATATCGGCGCGCTGCTGCGCGGCACCAAGCGCGAGGACGTCGAGCGCGGCCAGGTGCTGTCCAAGCCCGGCTCGATCAAGCCGCACAACAAGTTCAAGGCCGAGGCCTATATCCTGACCAAGGAGGAGGGCGGCCGCCACACGCCGTTCTTCACCAACTACCGGC
>CAXUBM010000463.1:0-2256 GCA_964249235.1 uncultured Acetobacteraceae bacterium
GGCCTTGATCATCACAGGATAGCCGATCTCCTCTGAGACGCGGATGGCGTGGGCGGTGTCGGCGATCTCGCCGATATGTCCGGGCACGCAGGAGACGCCGGCGCGTTGCGCGAACGTCTTGGATTGAATCTTGTCGCCCATGGCCGCGATCGCTTCGGCGTTGGGGCCGATGAAGACGATCCCGGCGTCGCGGCACGCCTGCGCGAACTCCGCCTTCTCAGACAGGAAGCCGAAGCCGGGGTGCACCGCCTGCGCGCCCGTGTCGTGGCAGGCCTGGATGATCCTGTCGGCCAAGAGGTAGGACTGGTTGGCCGGCGGCGGCCCGAGGAAGACGCTCTCGTCGGCCATTTCCACCGCCAAGCTGTCGGCGTCGGCTTCCGAGTACACCACCACCGTCGCGATGCCGAGCCGGCGGCAGGTTTTGATGATGCGCACCGCGATCTCGCCGCGGTTGGCGATCAGGATTTTGGAAAACATGCTCACCTGTTTCGCCCCCAGGGAGCGTGGAAGAAGCTTGGCGATCTGCGTCCTTCGAGACGCGCCCTGCAGGCGCTCCTCAGGATGAAGACGGGTGGAGGCGGCCTGCAAACCTCCTCATCCTGAGGAGCCCTCGCGACGAGGGCGTCCCGAAGGACGCAGGACGGAACCGACGGCGCGACTTTGGTCACAGCGGGATGTTGTCGTGCTTCTTGGAGGGGTTGGCGAGCGCCTTCCCCTTCAGGCTCTTCAGCGCGCGCACAAGCCGGCGCCGGGTGCCGTGGGGCATGATCACGTCGTCGATGTAGCCGAGCTGGGCGGCCACGAAGGGGTTGGCGAAGCGCGCCTTGTACTCGGCCTCGCGCTCGGCCAGCGCCGCCGGGTCCTTGGCCTCGGCGCGGAAGATGATCTCCACCGCGCCCTTGGCGCCCATCACCGCGATCTCCGCGGTCGGCCAGGCATAGTTGAAGTCGCCCCGCAGGTGCTTGGAGCTCATCACGTCGTAGGCGCCGCCATAGGCCTTGCGGGTAATCAGGGTGATCTTGGGCACGGTCGCCTCGGCGTAGGCGAACAGCAGCTTGGCCCCGTGCTTGATCAGGCCGCCATACTCCTGGCGCGTGCCCGGCATGAAGCCCGGTACGTCCACGAAGGTGACGATGGGGATGGAGAAGGCGTCGCAGAAGCGCACGAACCGCGCCGCCTTGCGCGAGGAATCGATGTCCAGCACGCCCGCCAGCGACAGCGGCTGGTTGGCCACGAAGCCCACCGTGTCGCCGTCCATGCGGCCGAAGCCGACGACGATGTTCTTGGCGTAATCCAGCGAGATTTCGAAGAAATCCGCCTCGTCCACGACCTTCAGGATCAGCTCCTTGATGTCGTAGGGTTTGTTCGGATTGGCGGGGACGAGCGTGTCGAGCGAGGGCTCGGCGCGGTCCGGGTCGTCGTAGCTGTCGCGGTGCGGCGGCGCCTCTCGATTGGAGAGCGGCAGGAAGTCGATCAGGCGACGGACCTGGGTCAGCGCCTCCAGGTCGTTCTCGAACGCGCCGTCGGCCACGCCGGACTTGGCCGCGTGCACGCGGGCGCCGCCCAGCTCCTCGGCGGTCACGACCTCGTTGGTGACGGTGCGCACCACGTCCGGGCCGGTGACGAACATGTAGCTGGTGTCCTTCACCATGAAGATGAAGTCGGTCATGGCCGGCGAGTAGACGTCGCCCCCCGCGCAGGGTCCCATGATCACGCTGATCTGGGGGATGACGCCGGACGCCATCACGTTCTGCAGGAAGATGTCGGCGTAACCGGCGAGGCTCTCGACACCTTCCTGGATGCGCGCCCCGCCAGCGTCATAGAGCCCGATCACCGGCGCGCCGAGCTTTTGCGCCTGGTCCATGACCTTCAGGATCTTCTTGGCGTGCGCGCCCGACAGCGAGCCCCCGAAGACGGTGAAGTCTTTGGAGAACAGATAGACGACGCGCCCGTTCACCGTGCCCCAGCCGGTGACCACGCCGTCGCCGGGGATGCGGTTGTCGGCCATGCCGAACTCGGTGGCGCGGTGCTCGACGAACATGTCGAACTCCTCGAACGAGCCCTCGTCGAGCAGCAGCGCGATGCGCTCGCGCGCGGTCAGCTTGCCCTTGGCGTGCTGGGCGTCCACCCGCCGGGCGCCGCCGCCTTGGCGCGCGTGGCCGCGCCGCCGCTCCAGTTCGTCGAGGATGTCCTGCAAGATGTGACCCGCCAAGCCGTGAACCGTGCGCTTTCGAGACGCGCCTCGAACGCCCCGGC
>CAXUBM010000464.1:0-2240 GCA_964249235.1 uncultured Acetobacteraceae bacterium
CTACATGAGGTTTACGTCCGAGGAACTGGAGTTCGAACCCGGCACCAAGTTCTGGCACCGTCCTTTCTTCAGCAATATCGACAAGCGCGCTTGGCACGTCGTCGGCGCTCACGACTTCATGCCTCTGGCCACGCACTACGTGAGCCGCTTCGAACGCTTCGCCTATCAGGCTGAAACAGCCACGACGGCTTTGGAAGCGGCTTGGCCGGCCCTCCGCGACGCAGCCCGGGAAGGAAGTCGTGCCAGCGTGTGGCTGCTGAACCAGCCGGACGAACGGCAGATCGGCCTCTTAACGGTAGCGACACAACTCTCAGGGAGCAATCAAGTGGAATGTGCTTCCCGATCGTTGGCTGGTCTCGAACATGCGGCGTCGCTAGTTAGCCACCTCTCTAGCCAGATCGCAATTCGATCGTTGTTCGACAGGACAAGCCTGAACTTGTCGCTTTGGCTGCCCCGGTCGCAGCGCGCTGGCGGCGATCCCTCCATCTTTCCAACGTTCCCTGTTCATCCTCTCCCCCAATCGGGGAGCTGAGCGCTGCGCCGAGGTAAGTGGACGCGGCAAACGCGTCCGGGTGGCAATGGACTGGCTCTGGAACACGGTCACGGTGAGCGGCCCAGTGACCACCGTTTCCCAGTTCGCGCGGTTGCGCACGGAATCAACGCGGCCCCGTTGCATGTCGACCTGGATTACGAGGAGGGGCGGCTCCTGGCCCCGATGGCAGGTGCCGGCATCGAGGCGCGCTTGTTGGCGCACGAGCTGCGTGAGGCGATCGCGAGGCGTCAGCAGCGGATTCAGGCGATTTGGTCAGGGCCTAGGCTCATCTGTCGACGCCCCCGTTGGTGCAAGAGGAATCTGGATGGCTTGTGCAAGGTCTGGGTGCTGACATCTGTCCGGCCTTGATTGCGGCCGTAGATGCCGCGGGCCCGTATGGGAGTTCGCGGGCCGGCTCCATATCAGGACTTCGTGCTGAGCTGCACATCGAACCTATCTGGTTTTGCCGACCCCGTCTCATTGACCGTTGCGCCTTCGACAACCTCACGCGGTGGGCTGGCGTCAGCCAGCCACGGCGGGAGCCCGGTACACCTCGTTGCGTGCGAGCAAAGCCCACGCGATGCGGGCCATCTTGTTCGCCAGTGCGACTATGACAAGCATACGCGGCTTGCGACCGAGCATACGTGCCAGCCAGGATTCTGGCGGCGGACTACGACGCGTCGCCTGCTGCACGAGAGAGCTCGCACCGATGATGAGGAGACGACGAATTGTCCGGTCTCCCATCTTCGATACCGCTCCAAGCTTTTGCTTCCCTCCCGTCGATCGCTGCACAGGGGTCAGCCCGAGCCAGGCGGCAAAGTCGCGCCCTTTCTGGAATGTCTCGGCCGGAGGTGCCAGAGCAGCTAGGGCCGTTGCCGTGATCGGCCCAATGCCTGGGATCGTCATCAACCGCGCGGGGATGTCTTCTGTTTTGGCACGCTGTGCGATTTCGCGATCGAGTTGCTTCACCCGCTCATCCAGGATCGCGATCATCTCGAGCAAAACCTCAAGCATCGCTGTGGCCGGCTGGGGCAGCGAACGAGTTGCATCTGCCATGAGTGTGACCAGTTTGGGGAGATCGGCAGGACCTTTCGCCGTGACCAGCCCGTACTCGGCAAGGTGGCCACGGAGCGCATTGATGTACTGTGTGCGCTGGCGAACCAGAAGATCGCGGGCGCGGAAAATGGCTGCGCTCGCCTGAGCCGCCTCGCTCTTGACGGCAACAAACCGCATTGCTGGCCGCTGCGCCGCCTCGCAGATAGCTTCCGCATCCGAGCTGTCGTTCTTTGGGCGTTTCACGAACGGCTTGACATAGGACGGCGGGATCAGCCGAACCACGTGGCCTAGGCGACCGAGTTCGCGGGCCCAGTGATGGGCGCCAGCACAAGCCTCCATGGCCACTATGCAGCGCGGCAGCTGGCCGAAGAACTCCAGCACCTTCGTGCGACGCAAAGTCTTGCGGAACACGACTTGGCCCGCTGCATCAGCGCCATGGGCTTGGAACACCATTTTGGCCAAATCCAACCCGACTGTCGTAACCTCCTGCACGGACGCCTCCTCCAGTGGAACTGCACACCTCCACCGTGGCACACCAAGGCCGTCGAGGGGGCGTCCACCCCATCAAAACTCTCCCCGCGAGCCAGAAGGTGACGTTGGCAGCGATGCAGATGGCGGACCTGAAGGTGTGTGCGCATCGGTCGTAGCGTGT
>CAXUBM010000465.1:0-2233 GCA_964249235.1 uncultured Acetobacteraceae bacterium
GGGGGGCGGCCGAGTGAGGGCGCGGCACGAGGCGGGGCTCTGCCCCGCACCCCGCCGGGGCGGGCGGCCCCGGACCCGCATCGGATAGAACACGCCCCGCGTTTAGCGACGGTTTTCTCCTGGTGAAAGCGCTTGATGACCATTAGAATAACTTCGGTGGATGCTGTTGACAGGAAAATCGCTTGTCTGCTGCAGGCCGACAATCGGCTTTCGAATGCCGAGATCGGGGACGCGGTCGGCTTGTCGGTGTCGGCGGCGAACGAGCGGGTCAGACGCTTGAACAGCACCGGGGTGATCCGCGGCAATCACGCCGTGCTCGACCCGGACCGCGTCGGGCTCTCGCTCTGCGCGTTCGTCTATGTCGACCTCGCGCCGCATCCCGACGAGGCCGGGTTCCGCGCCGCCGCGTCGGCGCGGCCCGAGGTCCAGGAAGTCCACCAGGTGGCGGGAGCTCACTGCTACCTGCTCAAGATCCGCGCCGGCGGAACGCGAGCCCTCCAGCGCTTCCTGACCGAGCACGTCAAGAGCCAGCCCGACGTTCTCAGGACCGAGACCGTCATCGTTCTCGAAACGCTCAAGGAAACCTCGGCGCTCGGGTTGCCGGAGGCCGAGACGTCGAGTGCCGGGCGGGAGAGGAGATAGTTGGCAAGCTCGTCCGTGGACGGCAAGCGCGCGCTCGCCTCCCTGATGCTGGCGAGCTTCGCCATCGGAACCGGCGAGTTCGTCATCGTCGGCCTGGTGCCGGGCGTGGCCTCCGACCTTCGCGTCTCGATGCCGGCGGCTGGGCTGCTGATTTCGGTGTACGCGCTGAGTGTCGCGTTCGGATCGCCGTTCGTGGCAGCACTCCTGTCGTCCGTGTCGCGACGGCGCGCCCTGGTGTTGCTGATGCTGGTGTTCTTCATCGGCGACGTGGCCTGCGCGGTCGCACCCGATTTCCGGCTGCTGATGATCGCGCGGATCGTCACCGCGCTGGCGCACGGCGCCTTCTTCGGCATCGCGTCGATCGTGGCGGCCGAGACCGCGCCGCCCGGCAAGGGAGTGCGGGCGGTCGCGCTGATGTTCACCGGCCTGACGGTCGCCAACGTCGTCGGCGTGCCGTTGGGCACCTTCATCGGGCAGGCGGCCGGTTGGCGGGCGACGTTCGCCCTCGTCGCCTTCCTGGCGGCCTTGTCGCTGGCGTTGATGGCGCTTTGGATACCGCGGCAGCTGCAAGGCGGATCGAACGGGATCCGGCGCGAGCTCGGCGCCCTGGGGCAGCCGCAGATCTGGCTCGCGATGCTCGTCAGCACGCTCTCGTCGGTTGCCTTGTTCACGGTGCTGACGTTCCTGACCCCTCTGCTGGAGCAGGAGACGGGGCTGACGCCGCACGGTGCGGCGCTGGCACTGTTCCTGTTCGGAGCGGGCCTGACCGTCGGTGGCCTGATCGGCGGCCGCTGGGGCGAGGGTGGCGTGCGCTTCCTGCGTATGTTCGTCATGCTCGACGCGATCGCCCTCGTCGGTCTCGGTGCCGTGGTCCGGATCGGCCCGCTCGCCCTTGCCTCGGTATTCGCCTGGGGCGTTGCCGCCTTCGCGCTCGTGCCACCGTTGCAGCAACGCGTGGCCGTCCAGGCGAGGATGGCTCCCAATCTGGCATCCACGCTGAACCAGTCGGCGTTCAACCTCGGTGATGCGCTCGGGGCTGCTTTGGGCGCAGCTTGTCTCGCGCATGGGTCGGGTTACGCATCGCTGCCTTGGGTCGGCGCCCTCGTCGCCTGTCTGGCGTTGCCGCCCGCCTTCCTCAGCAGGGAGGTTCGGACCTAGCGGTTGCGCAAGAAGCGAGGCGAGGGCGCTGCCCTCGACCCGGCAAGGGCCGGCGGCCCTTGCATCCGGCCTTGGTTTTGGTGCGGAACCAGCCTCGAAGAGCTTTGATCAGGCGGCTTCCAGGCTCCGTGCCGGGCTTCCGAGTAGGCGGGGCAATCGGATCGGGCTTTAGGCTGTCAGCTGGCGCTCGGACCCGACCGCGCAGCAGGCAAAGACGCGATTGTGTTTCGGCAACGGGCTAGTGCCACATGGCGCGAACGATGGATTCGGCGAGTTTGCCGTAGAAGCTGAAGCCGGTGGCGTAGTGGTTGTCCATGTAGGCGTTGTTGGCGTGGATGGTGATGCCGGCGATGGCGGAGTCGCTCATGAAGCGGCCGAGAAGCAGGGCGTAGATCAGGGACTGGGAGAGCTGGTCGGGGGTGGCATTGGCGGC
>CAXUBM010000466.1:0-2226 GCA_964249235.1 uncultured Acetobacteraceae bacterium
TCGAGCAATGACACCGTAAGCCGATCGAGTCCTTTGTCTGCTTCTTCTTAGTGGGCGGAACCGAAAGCGGCCATTCACCTACCGCAGCTCCCAACCTAGTCGGGTACTGCTGTTGTCAGGCAGGCACGGCTTGGCACCCTCAGCCACGCGCGCTTCAGTCTGTGCTCGAGGCGAACCTAAGGCCTGCAGGCGAGCTTCTGGCCCGTATGTGTGTGGAGAGGTCGTCGAACCTCGCCAAGAACTTCTCGAGGACGAGCGACCTGTTCGCCTTATGGAATCCGAGCATCAGATTAATCGTCGGCTGTTCGCCGGCGAGGGACCGGCTCACAACCGACGGCGGTAGATAGCTTTCGATGGAAGCTGGCAGCAGCGCGACGCCTCTCATCGATCCAACCAGAGAGGTCGCCATAGCGAAGTTGTCGATTTCGAGGTGTGGTCTGATGCGGACGCGCGATTGCTCAAGATATCCGTTGACGACGCCACGCAATACGCGTGGCACGGACGAGATCCCGATAAAGGTTTCGCCAGTCATGTTGCGTAGCTCGACCGAGCCGTCGACCGCCAGCTGGTGGTCGTGCGGCAGTATCGCGACCAGCGGCTCGGTGAGAACGAGCTTGTATTCAAGATCGGGGTGGTGCTCGCGCCGGACGAAAGCGACGTCGAGCTTGCCCCGTTGGACGTCGTCGGCGAGATCGACGGAGAACCCGCTGAAGATTCTGACTTCCACGTTGGGCAGATCGTTTCGTAGAACACTCATCGTCGGCGGGATGCAGTCCAGCTCATGCCCAGTGAGGAAGCCAACGGCGAACACCGGCTTCGCGGGCTGCGCTATGCGGCGCGCGGACTCAACAGCGGCAGTAGCCTGGGCGAGCGACAGCCGGGCATGATCCAGGAACGAGCGGCCCGCGGCGGTGAGCTCGACCCCCCTCGTACTGCGCTGAAAGAGCTGGGTGCCGACTTCGTGCTCAATGTCCCGGATCTGCCGGCTGAGCGACGGCTGCGCCGTATGCAGCCGTCGCTCAGCCGCGAGCTTGAGGCTCCCCTCTTCAGCCACCGCAACGAAGTAACGCAGGTGCCTTAGCTCCATCGCGGGATATACCTCCCAAGCATATTCAGAACTTACAAAGTCTTTCCCTGCGTTTCCAGCGCCGCCTATGTCTCCGAGCACGTTCCGCGGGAACGGGCGCCTGCACGCTGCTTTGGGGGGAATCCGAGAAATGGCAAGTCTGACCGGCAAGACCGCTCTCGTGACAGGCGGCTCCAGAGGGATCGGCGCCGGGATCGCCAGACGGCTGGCGGCTGACGGCGCAAAAGTCGCAATCACCTACACGAAGGGGGCTGAGGCGGCGGCGTCGGTCGTCGATGAGATCGAAAGCGCCGGCGGTAGCGCAGTGGCAATTCAGGCCGACGCAACCGACGCCCAAGCCGTCGCCGCCGCAGTCGAAAAGACCATTTCGATCTATGGGAAACTCGACGTCCTGGTCAACAACGCCGGCACGGCCATTCCGAAACCGTTCGAGGAGGCCACGCTGGAAGAGTTGGACCGCGTGATCGACCTCAACGTCCGCGGCACGATGATCGCGACGCATGCGGCGTTGAAGCACATGCAGGACGGCGGCCGGATCATCATGATCGGCTCCTGCGTGGGCGAGCGCGACATGACCCCTGGACTGGCCGCCTACGCGGCGACGAAAGGCGCTATCAAGATGTTCACGCAAGGGCTGTCGCGGGAAGTCGGGCCCAAGGGGATTACGGTGAACAATGTTCAGCCGGGTCCTATCGACACAGACCTCAATCCGGCCGAGGGCGATTGGGCGACGCCCCAAATCGCCCTCACGGCGCTCAAGCGATACGGCCATGTCGAGGATATCGCCGCGATGGTGGCCTTCGTCGCGGGCCCGGAGGCCAGCTACATCACAGGTGCGAACCTGACCGTCGACGGCGGCACGAACGCGTGACGGCGCCGCCGACCGAGAGAGCCGGCGACCGACGGCGGGATTTTCAGGTTGGCATCCTTGGACGGCAAGGCCTTGTCCGACTGCAGCAAGGCACCGTCGTGCACGGCGCCCAGGGCATGGCCAAGTTCGAGGCAGCGACGCCGACCGCCTACTTCCACCGCGCCGACGTGTATGGCGGCCTGCTGGAGGTGATCGCCCGCCATGGTCTGCTTCCGGGAAGAGCTCATCATGGAGCTGGCGCGCTCGAGCGGTTGATCAGATGATTGAT
>CAXUBM010000467.1:0-2224 GCA_964249235.1 uncultured Acetobacteraceae bacterium
GGCGGGGATGGCCGTACGCTATGACCACGCGCGACATCGGCCGGGCGTTCGGCTTCGAGCGGGAGTGAGAGCTGTATGGGCGCCGCGATCCGATCGCGGCGCCCTTCGTCTTCGCTGAGACGCGGCATTCTCCGCTTGTGCAGGCGGGCATCGGGCGTAATCCTGAGTGTCCGCTGTTTTCTCGCGGGCGCAGACGCCAGCCGGAGCCAGCGATGTCACGCCCCACACCCCCACGCGAAATCGTCTCCCCTCAACCGGGCGCGCTGCTCGACGCCACCGGGATCAGGCGACCCGCGCCGATCCCGGTAGTCCGAACCACCTCCACCGACACGGGTGTCGAGGCCCTCAATCAACTCGCGCGATTGCTCGGCCGTGCAGCGGCCGCAGACCACCATCGACGCCGTCGCGGATACTCGATCTGGGAGGTGGTTCTCCCGCTGGGGATCATCGGACTCTTGCTCGAGCTGCTCTTCAGCGGATTGGGCGTGCGATGAGCAATTCGTTCAGCGCCGCCCATGCCGCCTGTGTCATCAGGCAGAGTGCGGGATCAGGATCGCTCCTTGCCTCGAGATCTTTCTGATGCGTGCGGTGATCTACGCCCGCTACAGCAGCGAGCAGCAGCGCGAGGCGTCGATCGCGGACCAGCGCGAGGTATGTCGCCGCTACATCGAGCGGCAGTGCTGGACGCTGGTGGAGAGCTACGAGGACGCGGCGCTGAGCGGCGCCAGCCGGTTTCGCCCGGGTCTGACGCGACTGATGACGGATGCGGAGGCGGGCCGCTTCGAGGTGGTGGTCGTGGAGGCGGTCGACCGTCTCGGCCGCAAGCTGTCGGACGTGGCGGATCTGTTCGACCGCCTGGTTTTTCGTCGCATCGGCGTCCACACGACAGGGCTTGGCCAACTGACGCAGATGCATGTCGGTATCCTGGGCACGATGGCGCAGATGACGCCGTCGGACCTGCGGGAGAAAACCAAGCGGGGTCAGCTCGGCCGCGCCCGCGCCGGTCGCGTGCCGGGCGGTCTCGCCTACGGCTACGAGGTGGTCGCGCCGATGCTGGGCGCACGCGAGGGCGGCGAGCGGCGGATCAGGGCTGACGAGGCGGCGATCGTGCGGCGCGTGTTCGCGTCGTATGCGGCGGGCGTGTCACCGCGCCGTCTCGCCCACGACCTCAACAAGGAGGGTGTGCCCGGCCCTGGCGGACGTCCCTGGGGCGACACCACCCTTCGCGGTCAGGTCGACCGCGGCACCGGGCTGTTGAACAACACGCTGTATGTCGGTCGGCTGTCCTGGAACCGGTGCAGCTACATCAAGGACCCGCGCACCGGCCGCCGGGTGGCGCGCGTCAACGACGCCAGCCAGTGGGAGGTGGTCGAGGTCCCCGAGCTCCGGATCATCGATCAGGCCGTATGGGATGCGGTCAAGGCGCGCCAGGCCGCGACCGCCTCCGAGGCCGGTTCCGCCTCCGGCGCCGAACTCAATCGCACGCACCGTCCGGTGTCGCTGCTCGGCGGCCTGCTGACCTGCGGCGTCTGCGGCGGCGGCTACACGTTGAGTGGCTAGCAGCGGCTCGGCTGGGCGACACGTCGCGGCAAGGGCACGTGCGACAACGCGGTGACGATCGCGCGGAGCTCGGTCGAGCGTCGGGTGCTCGACGGCCTGCGCGAGCGCATGCTGACGCCGGCGCTCACGGCGGAGTTCGTGCGCGCCTTCGAGGCGGAGACGGCGAGGTTGCAGCGCGAGGCGGGCCAGCGCAGCGCGGAGGCACGGACGCGCTTGGCCGAGGTCGAACGCAAGATCGCGGGCATCGTGGCCTCGATCGAGGACGGCGCCTGGAGCCGAGCGTTGGGCGTTCGGCTCGAAACGCTTGAGCAAGAGCAGACGGCTCTCAAAGCCAAGCTCACTTCGGCCAATGTCGCACCACCGGTCGTTCGGCTGCATCCACGCGCTGCGGACCTCTACCGCGACCAGGTGGCGCAACTCGAGGCGTCACTCCTGGCGCCGGACATTCGCGACGAGGCTTTTGACGCCCTGCGATCGCTGATCGATCGCGTGGTGCTCGTGCCGGACGCGAGTGCGCCGGACGGGCTCCGGATCGAGCTTGCGGGTGCGCTGGCGGCGATCCTGTCGTTGGCCGCACGTGGAAACGCCCGGCCTCTTGGGCGGGGCGTTTCCAGGTGCCATTCTAGTCGACAATCTTCAGGGGTTGCGGGGACAGGATTTGATC
>CAXUBM010000468.1:0-2212 GCA_964249235.1 uncultured Acetobacteraceae bacterium
GCCAGGCGACGCCTCGCGCCCGCAGCTCCTGGAGCTCGACGCCGACCGCGACGCGCTCCTCGCCGCCGCCCGCGACGACCTCCTCTCGCCCCGAGATCCCCTGATGATGCCGCCATGATCTATTTCATGACCACGCACGGCACCCTGCTGGTGCGAAACGGGGACGACATCGCGCACGCGAGCCTGCGCGAGATCAGCGACGCCGCTCAGCTTCTCGGCCTCGACATGCCGGTCGAGGCGCTGCGCCACGACTGGCGCGACTTCGTTGCCGGTCACGCCCGCTCCGCCGTTCCCTTCGAGGCCGCCGGCATCGCGGGCGAGGTCCGGCTCGATCCGCGTCTCGGCATCGTCCATTTCGCCCGAGACGGGCGCCACCTCTCGGCGGGACCCGACGGCGGCGCCACCACCTGGACCGACGGCGAACCGGCGGAATGGGAACGCTTCCTTCCGGTCGCCGACGGTGAGCTCGCGCAGATCCTGCATCTCTTCCGCAACAACTGGGTGCTGCGCTCGTCGCGCACGCTGGTGCGCGGCTGGGACATCGCGCTCACCCCGCGTTTCAACCTGCGCGTGGGTCCGATCGAGTTCCCGCTCAACCGCAACCTGCCCTTCGAGGCCAGGCCCTGGCCGCTGCGCCTGACCGTCCTCCTCGAAGGCTGGCGCATCGAGGAGCTCTGCCTGTTCAAGCCGCTGATCTTCTACGCCTGCTTCCGCTCGCCCGCCGTGCACGCCCAGCTCTTCGCCAGCCTGCAGTCGCTGGTCGAGTTCGGCCATTATCAGGGCGACGTGCACGTCATCACCGACCTCGACCACGACGCGCTGTGCCGCGGGGCGCCGCATGTCGGGCGCGACCGGATCACCGTGCAGCGCCTCGGTGCCACCGACTTCGTGGGCTATGTCGGCGCCAAATACGCCATCCTCGAGCACGCGGCGGCCTGGGACCACCAGCCGATCCTCTATCTCGACCCCGACATCGTCATCAACGCCAGCGTGCGCGAGATGCTGGTCACGGTGGCGGCGTCCGACGTGATCGCCGCCCCGATCGAGAATGTCGGGCCGATGCGCTCCTGGCCGTCGGTCGGCGCCACCCTGCTGCAGCGCGACGCCCAGGAGCCCCGCTTCGCGCTGGGCTTCAACGCCGGCACCATCGGCATCCCCAACCTGCCCGTCCACGCCAGCGCCCTGCGCACCATCCGCCGGATCATCGGCAACCTGCTCGATTCCGAGGGCCGCGAGTCCCTGCACTGGGTGGACCAGGAGGCGGCGAACTACGTCTCCTTCCGCCTCGCCCACGTCGACACGGTGGCCATCACCCCCTACGTCCGCTACGGCGGCGCCGGCGACGCCGACACGGTCGGGCCGCTGACCGGCATGGTGCATTTCTGGAACACCGCCAAACATGATCGACACCTGGTGATGGCGCGCTACATCGAAGTGCTGCGCGCCCACGCTCGAGCCGGCCACCCTCTGTCCTGACCCCACCCCGATCGGACCTCGCCATGTTCCTCGCCATGAACCGATTTCGAGTCCTGCCCGGTGCCGAACACGACTTCGAGCAGATGTGGCTCACCCGCGAGAGCCACCTCCCATCGGTGCCCGGCTTCGTCTCCTTCGACCTCCTGCGCGGCCCGGCCGCCGCCGACCACGTCCTCTACGCCTCGCACACCGTCTGGGCCGACCGCGCCGCCTTCGAGGCCTGGACCAATTCCGAGCAGTTCCGCGCCGCCCACCGTCCATCCGGCTCGTCCAAGCCGCTCACCGCCGGCCACCCCCAGTTCGAGGGCTTCGAGAGCCTGCAGTCGATCACCGCATGACCGCCCGCGGCGACGCGCCCGACGCCGGGATCCGCATCGACCGGGTGGTCACCCGCGGCGGCGACCGCGGCCGGACTTCGCTCGGCGACGGCTCGCGCGTGCCCAAGACCGACCCGCGCATCGAGGCCATGGGCGCCGTCGACGAGACCAACGCCGCCCTTGGTGTGCTGCGCGCCTGCCTCCGCGGCCTCGCCGCCGAGACCGTGGTCGCCGCCATCCAGAACGACCTCTTCGATCTCGGCGCCGGCCTCTGCCGGCCCGGGCCGGTCGCCCGCCGTCCCGCCGCCGCGCTGCGCCGCCTTGACGGCGAAGCCGCCGCCTTCAACGAGGCCGTGGCCCCGCTGACCTCCTTCGTGCTGCCGGGCGGAACCCTGGCTGCCGCTCACGCGCACCTCGCC
>CAXUBM010000469.1:0-2210 GCA_964249235.1 uncultured Acetobacteraceae bacterium
GGCTGCGGCACCGGCGTCGAGCACCCGCCGGCCGGACAGGTCGGCGGGCAGCCAGCCGAGCAGCAGCGCGCGCATCCGCTCGCGGCCGGCGCGCACGGTGGCGCGGATGCGGCCGAGCGGCGCGTCCGAGGTCAGCCGCGTCCAGGCCTCGACCGCGGTGCGGTCGAAATAGGTCGCGAGCTCGCCGCGCCGCTGCTCCCAAAGCTGACCTCCGGGGGCGATCATTCGAAACCGAGCAGGTCGAAGATGTCGCGGTCGCGCAGCGGCTTGCTGTCCAGGGATGGCGTGCCGTCCCACAACGTCGACGGGAGCCGCAAATATTCGACAGGCAGCGCAAGGATCGCGACGGTGTCTTCCATCTCGAACACGGTCGACTTCTTCAGGCGCGAACGCCGGATCGCGTCGAGCGACGGAAAGTGCGCCAGCGTGCTCAGGCCGGCGGCGTCGTTGTAGCGGTCGACCTGGTCGGTGGCGTCGCTGCGGTTGACGATCACGCCGCCGAGCCGGACGTCGTAGTTCTTCGCCTTGGCGGCAATGGCGGCGACGATGCGGTTCATCGCGAAGATGCTGTCGAAATCGTTGGCGGTGACGATCAGTGCCTGGTCGGCATGCTGCAGCGGTGCCGCGAACCCGCCGCACACCACGTCGCCGAGCACGTCGAAGATCACCACGTCGGTGTCTTCGAGCAGGTGGTGCTCGCGCAGGAGCTTGACCGTCTGGCCGACGACGTAGCCGCCGCAGCCGGTGCCGGCCGGCGGCCCGCCCGCCTCGACGCACATCACGCCGCCGGTGCCCTCGACGAGGAAATCCTCGGGCCGCAGCTCCTCGGGGTGGAAGTCGACCCCCTCGAGCACGTCGATCACGGTCGGGATCAGGCGCTTGGTCAGCGTGAACGTGCTGTCGTGCTTGGGGTCGCAGCCGATCTGCAGCACGCGCCTGCCGAGGCGCGCGAAGGCGAGCGACAGGTTCGACGACGTCGTGCTCTTGCCGATGCCGCCCTTGCCGTAGACGGCGAAGACCTTGGCGGCGCCGGCCGGCTTGCGGACCTCCATGCGGACCTGGACCGAGCCCTCGCCGTCCTCGCAGCTGCCGCAGCCGGCGGCTGCGGGCAGCGAGATCTTGTGCGCGACATTCATGCGGCCACTCCCACCAGACCTTCGAGCCGGTCTTCGATCGCTTCGCCCGCGCGTCGCAGGCCTTCCAGGGTCGCCGCGTCCGGCGCCCAGTAGCGCCGGTCCGATGCCTCGAGCAGCCGGTTGGCGATCTTGGCACTGGCCGCCGGATTGAGCGAGGCCATTCGCTCGCGCATCGACGGTTCCAGCATGAAGGTTTCGCTCAGTTGCTGATAGATCCACGGTGCGACCTGACCGGTGGTCGCCGACCAGCCGAGCGTGTTCGTCACCTGCGCCTCGATCTGGCGCACGCCCTCGTAGCCGTGCTCGAGCAGCGCCTCGTACCATTTCGGGTTCAGCGAGCGCGTCCGTGTCTCCAGCGTCACCTGCTCGGACAGGGACCGTACGGTTCCGTCGCCGCGCGTCTGGTCGCCGATATAGATGTCGGCCGCCTGTCCGTTGCGCTCGCGGCGGACGGCGCGCGAGATGCCGCCCAGCGTGTCGAAGTAATGGTCGACGGTGGTCACGCCCAGCTCGACCGAGTCGAGGTTCTGGTAGGCCACGTCGACGTGGCGCAGCACGCTGCTCAGCACCCGATCCTGGCGGACCGCGTGGCCGCGCACGCCATAGGCGAAGCCCTTGCGCTTGACGAAGGCGTCGGCGAGCTCGTCCTCGTCGGACCAGCCGCCGGCATCGACGAGGCTGTTGACGTTGGCGCCGTAGGCGTCCTCGGCGTTGCCGAACACGCGCAGCGCCGCCGTCTCCAGGTCGCCGCCATGCTGGGCGACGTAGGCGAGCGCGTGCGCGCGGACATGGTTCATCTCGAGCGGCTCGTCGGCAGCAGCCGCCAGCAGCGCGGCCTCGGCCAGCAGCGACGTCTGCATGGGCAGCAGGTCGCGAAAGATCCCCGACACCGTGATCACCACGTCGATCCGCGGCCGCCCGAGCCGCTCGAGCGGGACCAGCTGGGCGCCGGCGAGCCGGCCGTAGCTGTCGCGCTTCGGTTCGGCGCCGAGCAGCCACAGCGCCTGCGCGATCGGGCCGCCCTCGGTCTTGAGGTTGTCGGTGCCCCACAGCACCATGGCGACGGTCTCGGGG
>CAXUBM010000470.1:0-2210 GCA_964249235.1 uncultured Acetobacteraceae bacterium
GACGAGTTCATCCGGGCGTGCGGGCGGCGGTTCGGCGACGCGGTGCGGGGGCTGATGTGTATTCCGCCGGCCGCCATCGACCCCGTGCCGCATTTCCGCTATCTCGCCTCGCTCGCCGCCGAGCATGGGCTCGCGAGCCTGTCGATGGGCATGTCGGACGATCTGGAGGCGGCGATCGGGGCGGGCGCAACGGAGGTTCGGATCGGTACCGCCATCTTCGGCCATCGCCCTCAATCCGGGACCGTTCCATGAGCGTCGCCACCGCCGCCGGCGCCACCAGGGCGGATCACGCCAAGCTGCGGCTGGCGCCGCTGATCGGCGTGCTCGGCGTCGTCTACGGCGATATCGGTACCAGCCCGTTGTATGCGTTCAAGAGCTCGGTGACGATCCTCGACCGGGCGGTGACCGACCGCGAGGTGCTGGGGATCCTGTCGCTGATCGTCTGGTCGCTGATCCTGATCGTGACGGTGAAATACATCCTGCTGATCATGCGCGCCGACAACAACGGCGAGGGCGGCATCATGGCGCTGATGGCGCTGTCGCAACGTCTCTCGTCGACGGCGCGGGCACGGATGGTGGTGACCACGATCGGACTGGTGGGCGCCTGCCTGTTCTTCGGCGACGGGCTGATCACGCCCGCGGTGTCGGTGCTTTCGGCGGTGGAGGGGCTCGAGGTGAGCCTGCCTTCGGCCAAGCCGGTGGTGCTGCCGATCTCGGTTCTCGTGATCGTGGCGCTGTTCGCGATGCAGTCGCGCGGCACCGGAACGGTGGGGCGGTTGTTCGGGCCGATCATGGCGGTGTGGTTCGCGGTGATCGGCGTGCTGGGCGCGGGCGAGGTGATCCGCGACCCGTTCGTGCTGCAGGCGATCTCGCCGCTGCACGCGGTCCGGTTCATCACCCACCATGGCTGGATGGCGTTCATCGTGCTGGGCGCGGTGGTGCTGTCGGTGACGGGTGCGGAGGCGCTCTACGCCGACATGGGGCATTTCGGGGCGAGGCCGATCCGGTATGCGTGGCTGTGGTTCGTGCTGCCCTGCCTGACGCTGAACTATCTCGGCCAGGGTGCGCTGGTGATCCGCCATCCGGCGTCGATCGCCAATCCGTTCTTCCTGCTCGGGCCGGACTGGCTGCGCCTGCCGCTGGTGCTGCTGGCGACGGTGGCGACGGTGATCGCCAGCCAGGCGGTGATCTCGGGCGCCTACTCGGTGACGCGGCAGGCACTGCAGCTCGGCTTCCTGCCGCGGATGCGGATCCAGCACACCAACAGCGCCGAAAAGGGGCAGATCTTCATTCCGCAGGTGAACATGGCGCTGCTCACCGGCGTGCTGATCCTGGTGTTCAGCTTCAGGAGCAGCGACAACCTGGCGTCGGCCTACGGGATCGCGGTGACGGGAACGTTCCTGTGCGACTGCGTGCTGGCGATGTTCGTCTTCCAGCGGCAGTTCGGCTGGCCGGTCTGGCTGACGGGGCTGGTGTTCGGCGGGTTCTGCGTGGTGGACGTGGTGTTCCTGCTCGCGAACTCGCTCAAGATCCCGGAAGGGGGATGGGTGCCGCTGCTGATCGGCACGACGCTGCTGGTGCTGATGCTGACCTGGAAGCGCGGGCGGGACCTGCTGTTCGTCCGCTGGCAGCAGGAGAGCCTGCCGCTGGCGTCGTTCCTGGCGCGGCTGCCGCAGTCGCGCACGATCCGGGTGCCGGGGATCGCGGTGTTCCTGACCGGGAACTCGGACTACGTGCCGGGGGCGCTGCTGCACAATCTCAAGCACAACAAGGTGCTGCACGAGCGGGTGCTGTTCGTCACCGTGCAGAACCTGGACCGGCCGGAGGCGGGGGTCGGCGGACGGGCCAGGGTGGAGGAGCTGGCGCCGGGGATCCACCGGGTGTTCCTGAGCTACGGGTTCATGGAAAGCCCCAACATTCCGCGCGCGCTCGAGGAGCTGCGACACGAGGGGGTGGAGTACGACCCGATGCAGGTGAGCTTCTTCCTGGGGCGCGAGGTGCTGGTGCGGGCGATGGTGCCGAAGCTGCCACGGTGGCGTTTGTTCCTGTACCTGCTGATGGCGCGCAATGCGACGCCGACGACGGAGTTCTTCCGCATTCCCAGCGACCGGGTGGTGGAGCTGGGGATGCGGGTGGCGATCTGAGGCGTGGGGACGGTTGCGGCTCCGCCCCCAGCCCTGAGGACCTGGCACGCGGGTCTGGGGGCGCTG
>CAXUBM010000471.1:0-1084 GCA_964249235.1 uncultured Acetobacteraceae bacterium
GGACGCAGGCTGCGGCGCAATCCGCTGTACGGTTCGGATGGGGTGAGGCGGTTTCCGTCGGAGCGCTATGCGGCCGAGTATGGGCCGAGGGCGACCTATCCGGAGCGGACGGACTGTCCGGCGGAGGCGGTGAGCGGGGAGGCGGCGGCGCGCTGGGCGCTGTCGCGGGAACTGCTCGACCTGCCGGAGCGGTGGTGATGCCGGTCGGTTGGGCGATCGTGGGGTTCGGCTGGGTGGCGCGGGACTTCGCGACGCCGGCGATCATCGCCAATGGGGACCGGGTGGTCGGCGTGTTCGATCCGGCCGAGGGCGCGCGGCGGGCGGCGATGGCGCGCGGTTTCGACGTGCATGCGTCGGTCGAGGCGTTGCTGGCGGCCGATGGGGTGGAGGCGGTCTACGTGGCGACGCCCAACGACCGGCATCGGGAGACGGTGACGCTGGCGGCGCAAGCGGGACGGGCGGTGCTGTGCGAGAAGCCGATGGCGGCGACGCTGGCGGACGCGGAGGCGATGGCGGACGCGGTGCGGGCGAGCGGCGTGCTGTACGGGACGGCGTTCGACCAGCGGCACCATCCGGCGCACCTGGCAGTGCGGGCGGCGGTTCGGGACGGGGCGCTGGGGACGGTGACCGCGATGCGGGTCGTCTATGCGTGCTGGCTCGCGCGCGAGTGGGCGCTGGCGGGCGAGGAGGGCAACTGGCGGGCCGAGCGCCGGCGGGCCGGAGGCGGGGCGCTGATGGATCTGGCGCCGCACGGGATCGACCTGGCGGAGTTCCTGCTGGGCGAGCCGATGCAGGAGGTGTCGGCGTTCGTGCAATCGCGCGTGCAGGATTACGACGTCGATGACGGAGCGGTGGTGATCGGGCGGACGGCGTCGGGCGTGCTCGTGTCGCTGCACGTGGCCTACAACCACCCGGAGCGACTGCCGCGGCGGCGGCTGGAAGTGCTGGGAAGCGCGGGGATGCTGGTGGCGGAGAACACGATGGGGCAGGAGCCGGGCGGCGTGGTGACCGGCTTCAGCGCCGCGACCGGGGCGGGGTCGGTGTTGCCGTTCGCGGATGCGGCGCCGTTCGAGCGGCAGATGGC
>CAXUBM010000471.1:1094-2204 GCA_964249235.1 uncultured Acetobacteraceae bacterium
GCGGTGCGCGGGGTGGGGCGGGAGCGGTTCGACGCGGAACGGGATCTGCACACGATGCGGCTGCTGGCGCGGGCCTACGAGGCGGCGTCATGCCGCTGAAGCCCTACGCGTGCGGCAATTGCGGGCATTGGCAGGTCTACTTCGCCCCGCCGCCGGACTGCCCGGTGTGCACGGACACGCGCAACGACCTGCCGGAGGACGGCTGGGCGTTCCTCACCGAGAGCGAGGTGGCGGCGACGCTGACGGGGTCGTGGCGGCGCGTGGCGCGGGAGATGGTGGCGTTCCGGACGGCGCCGCGGTTCGGGTTGAACGGCACCGGGTGGCTGCTGCTGCATCCGGAGGGGAACGTCGCCTTCGAGGCGGCGCCCTACTACACGCCGCCGATGCTCGACGAGATCAGGCGGCTGGGCGGCATCGCGGTGCTGGCGGCGAGCCACGTGCACGGCTACGGGGCGCTGTGGCAGCTGCAGCGGGAGTTCGCGCCCGAGATCGTGGCGATCCAGCGGGACGATCTGAGGATGACGAAGGCGTTCCGCGTGACCTGGCCCTACGACGAGTCGCTGGCGTTGCCGTCGGGGCAGGTGCTGCACCACGTGGCGGGACACTACGAGGGGCAGGCGGTGATGCACGACCCGGCACGGCGGACGCTGTTCTGCGGCGATGCGTTCAAGGTCGATCAGGACGGGCGCGGAGAGAACGTCGCGGTGTCCAGTCACAAGGCGTTCCACAAGGACATCCCGCTGACGCGGGGGGAACTGCGGCGCTACCGGGACGTGATCGGGCGGCTCGAGTTCGACACGATCTGCACGCCGTTCGAGTATGCGCCGGGGATCACGACGGGGATGGCGGTGGCGGTGCTGGAGGACGGGATGCAGGGTCCGCCCGGCGTGCGGCGCATCCCGGTGGGCGTGTTGCGGGCCAGGAGCGGCTGTTGACACCCGGGTCGCGGCCGCAGCGCGGCCCGGGGGCGGCGCCGGTGGCCTTGGCCGAGGTCGCCCGCGCGTTCCGCCGCGCGGTGGAACCGTACGGCACGCTGTCGGTGGTGCGGATCGACGGGCTGGACCGGACGGACGTGCCGGTGGTGCAGGCGAACCTGCTGATGCCGGGCAA
>CAXUBM010000472.1:0-1711 GCA_964249235.1 uncultured Acetobacteraceae bacterium
GGGCTGAAGCGGGCGAGCGAGACGGCGATCCTGGCGGCGAACTACGTGGCCGCGCGGCTGCGGGGGCATTACGAGGTGGTGTATCTCGGGGCGCACGGATATTGCGCGCACGAGTGCATCGTCGATTGCCGGCCGTTCGAGGCGGAGGCGGGGATCAAGGTCGAGGATATCGCCAAGAGGCTGCAGGATTACGGGTTTCACGCGCCGACGATGAGCTGGCCGGTGCCGGGCACGCTGATGATCGAGCCGACGGAAAGCGAGACGCAGGCGGAGATGGACCGGTTCTGCGACGCGATGATCGCGATCAGGGGCGAGATCGCGCGGGTGGCGTCCGGAGCGCTCGACCGGACGGACAATCCGCTGCGCAACGCGCCGCATACGGCGGACGAGGTGACGGGGGATGTTTGGGACCACGCGTATGCGCGGTCGGAGGCGGCCTATCCGTTGCCGTTCGTGCGGGCGAACAAGTATTGGCCGCCGGTCAAGCGGGTGGACAACGTGTATGGGGATCGGAACCTGGTGTGCACGTGCGCGCCGCTGGAGGCTTACGCGGAGTAGGGTCGGGGCGCTGCCCCGAACCCCGCCAGGCGCCGGGCGCCTGGACCCCCGAACTCAGGTCAACTTTCAGATTGGACAGGCGCCGTTGGCGCAGGCCAGCGCGTCGAGGTCGACCGTCTCGGCGGCCCGCTCGGCGATCTTGCGGACGATGCCGTGGAAGCGCTCGGGGGTGACTTCCTCCTCGGGGAGATATTCGTAGCCGAGCTCGGAGTCAGGGCGGCCGGGCAGGACGGCGCAGGCGCGCACGCGGGGCTGCTCGGCGCGGATCACGGCGCGGAAGGTGTCGAAATCGACCTGGTCGGTGGTGAGCTTGAGAGTGTAGCTGACCTGGTTGCCGCGCTCGGCGCCGATCCAGTGACGCTCGAGGAGGCGCAGCCAGCGGTAGTGCTCGGCGGGGCTGGCCTCGGCGGCGGTGACCACGGCGTCGCCCATGCCGAGGCGCTGGATCAGGGGTTCGGTGGGGAAGCCCACGATCGACATGCCGGGGAAGCTGGTCAGGGTGCGGATCGGATAGCCGCGGCTCTCGTAGTCGGCGAGCAGGGGGTCGGCGTCGGGGAGCCAGCCGTGCGCGTCCTTGGTGCCGCGGAACTGGACCCAGCGGAGATACTGGCGGCGGGCAGGGAGGTGGGCGCCTTCGGTGAGGCCGAAGAGCTTGCTGGTGGTGCCGGCGGGCTTGACGGTGGTGACGGTGACGGGGGCGGCCTGGCCGAGTTCGGCGCTGTAGCGGGCGGACTCGTCCTTGGCGGTCTCGGAGAGCAGGTCGAGCAGGGCCCAGAAGGGGGCGCTGCGGCGCGCGTCGAGGAGGTCGCGGAAGGTGAGGCCGAAGCGGGCCCAGGCCCATTCGTGCAGGCCGGTGGGGCCGATGCCGATGCGGTTGGTGCGGCGGACTTCCTCGTTGTAGAGCGCGTCCATGCGGTTGGCGCGGATGAGGAAGCGCACGCCGAGGCGGACGCTGTCGAGGACGCGCGCGTCCCAGTCGGCGGCCAGCTCGTCGTCGAGAAGGCCGGGTTCGATCTGGTCGAGCGGAACCGGGCAGCCGAGCAACGGGGCGAAGTCGGCGATGACGCAGTAGCCGCCGGTGACGTGGAGCGCGATCTCGCCGCAGGGGTTGGTGGTGGCGGGGAAGCGGGCGTGCGAGGCGCGGCGGGAGAGC
>CAXUBM010000472.1:1721-2203 GCA_964249235.1 uncultured Acetobacteraceae bacterium
GAGCTCGCCGAGCAGGCCCGCGGCCTCGCGCACCTGGTAGCGCGCCGAGCGCACGTCGCGGCCGTCGGTGTGCACGGGCTTGCGCCAGGCGCTGCGGGTGCGGTGGTCCTCGAGCGCGTCGCCGTTGATGAAGCCGGGCTCGCCGTTGATCCAGGCACAGCGGGTGGCTTCGTCGAAGACGGCGTGGGCGTGGCTGGTGAGCGGGTCGGTGGCGATGGCGGGCTTGTCGAGGAGGCGCCAGAAGGTGCGGTCGACCATGACGGAGTTGTTGGCGGTCCACAGGCCGCCTTCGCTCTTGAGGCGGATGAAGCGGAGCACGCCGGGGTCGCGCCAGGATTTGGTGGCCATGCGGGCGGCGCGGCGGGCGCCGCCGACCTGGACCTCGACGGACAGATAGTGGTCGACGAGAAGGGCCTGCTCCCAGAGGGCGGGCGGGTTCGCCGCGCGGGCGGGGGCGATGACGCGGTCGCGCAGGTTGAGGA
>CAXUBM010000473.1:0-2200 GCA_964249235.1 uncultured Acetobacteraceae bacterium
GTTCCGCCCGCCAGCCGCGCCTGCCAGACGCACAACCCGGGTGTGACCGCGAGCTCCATCACGAGGCCGAACACCATCGGCGCCGGCGGCCACCCATACAGCAGCACGCCCAGCAGCCGCCCGAGCCCGCCCGTCACCACGATCGCCGTCAGCAGCCGGAACCGCGCTCCCTGCCGCTCGAGCCGCGGCACCGTGCTCCAAAAGCCCAAGCCCACCGCCAGCAGCAACCCCGACAGGTAGCGCACGTGACTGTCCAGTCCCCCGCCCGGCACCACGACGCCCGGCGACGGACCCGCCATCCGCGCACCCTCGATCACCCCGGCCAGCCCGGCGCCCACCGGCACCAGCCCCAGCACGCCCACCACCAGGCGCGCGCACGCGAGTTCCGTCCGCCTCAGGCCGACCCACCATGCTGACGCTCGCGCAGCCTCGCCGACGGTGATCGGCGCCTGGACCGGACCTTTGCTCTTGCTCCGACGCTCACCGGGCGACCGGCTGGTCCTGCGCAGACCGGCCGGTCGGCATCCTGAAGCTGAACCGGGTCTCTTGCGCATTCGAGGCGACGAACATCTCGCCGCCATGCGCGCGCGCGATCTCGGCCGCGATGTGCAGCCCCAGACCAAGCCCCTGCTGGCTCGAGCGTGTGTTCCCGCGGGAGAATGGCTTGAACAGCTGCGAAATCGCCGCAGGGGGGATGGGCATTCCCTGGTTGGCAACAGCGAGCTCGAACAGACCGCCGCGAGAGATGACCTCCACCCGGATCGGCTTGGTCGAGTCGCCGTGACTGAGAGCGTTCGACAGCAGGTTCGAACAGAGCTGGTCGACCCGGTCCGGATCGCAGTCGACAGGTTCCTCCAGAGCAAACAGCGTCTCGATCTCCCGATCCGGCCACGCCGCCTTGAGTTCGCCCACCACCAGCTCGAAGGTCTCCCGCAGCGGGGCATTGGGGATGCGGTTCAAGCCGATGCCGCCGCCCAGCCTGCCGCGCGTGAAGTCCAGCATGTTGTCGACCAGCTCACTCATCCGGGCCGCGCTTTGATGCATCAGCCCCAGCAGCGTCGCGGCGCGCGCGTTCAGCGGCGTCCGCTGCACCAGTCTGATCCCGGCTTGGATGGCGGCGATCGGGTTGCGAAGGTCGTGGCCGAGGATGGCGACGAACTCCTCGCGCAAGGCGGCTGTGCCGCGCTCCTCGGCCAGGTCGGTGGCGCTCGCCGCCAGCTGGCTCCTCGTTTCCCGCAGATCGGACGCGATCGAGGCTTCCCGTTGGGCAGCCGCGAGATGGTGGCTGATCAATTCGGCGAAGAGTTCGAACATCCCGACGACTTCGGGGTTGTTCAAGCGGGCCGGCCTGGGATCGATCGCGCAGAGGGTGCCGAAGAATTGGCCATCCGGCAGCACGATAGGCACCGAGATGTAGCTCCTGAAGTCGTACATCCGCGGCGTCTTGTGCTCGCGATACCGCGCGTCCGTCGCGGCATCATCGATGATGACGGGCAGTCGGCTCTCTCTGATCTCGTGACAGATCGTGGTGTCGACCTTCAGCTCTTCTCCGGCCTTGAGCCCGAACTGGATGTCGTCCTTGACGGTGCACGCCACCCATCGCTCCGGTGTGACACGGGCAACCGCCGCGAAGCCCATGCCGGTGGTCCGGCACACGACATCGAGAATCCTCGGGACGGCGGAAATTCTTTGAACCGTTTCAATATCTTGCTGAAAGCCAACTGGCATGACGGCGCGAGGTTCCGAAACGTGATATTTCCCGGGGAGACTACCTGATTGGTGAGCTTCTGAAACCCGGACCTGCCGAAACTATCCCGGGTCGCGCAGGTTGGCGATTGATGGCCAGCACTCCCAAGACCGTCGTGGTAGCGGAAGACGAGGTTCTCGTCAGGATACTGGCAGCGGACGCCCTGACCGATGCGGGTTTCAACGTCATCGAGGTCG
This sequence comes from uncultured Acetobacteraceae bacterium, assembly GCA_964249235.1. Taxonomy (GTDB): domain Bacteria; phylum Pseudomonadota; class Alphaproteobacteria; order Acetobacterales; family Acetobacteraceae; genus CAXTPV01. Next base: position 1,945 of record CAXUBM010000473.1, read on the forward strand.
CGAGCGCCGAGGACGCGATCGTCGCCCTGCATGCCCATGCCGGACACGTCGCCATGCTGTTCACCGACATCCACATGCCGGGCGAATTGACCGGCTTGGAGCTCGCCGCCCTGGTGCGCGAGCAGTGGCCAAGTGTCGGGATCTTGGTCACCTCCGGGCAAGACAGGCCTGATCCCAGGGCGTTGCCACTGGGCGGGCGGTTCGTCGCGAAACCCTACCGGACCGAGAAGGTCATTGCCTACACCCGGGCATTGAC
>CAXUBM010000474.1:0-493 GCA_964249235.1 uncultured Acetobacteraceae bacterium
AGGTGCGCGCGGAGGCGTCCGTCACGCTCGACATGTCGCAGGTGAACGAGACCGACGAGAGCTACAATCCCGATCAGCAGGTGCTCCGCAGCCAGCAATCGACGTCCGACAAGAGCCGCAACACGCAGGCGCAGCCGCCCGCCACCGTGTCGAACAACCTGCCCAACGCGGATGCCGGCACCCCGCCATCGGGCAGCACCGACGACCGGCAGAGCGAGACCAACAACTACGAGATCGGCAAGACCGTCCGCACCTCCGTGCAGCAGGCACCCCGCGTCCAGCGCGTCAGCCTGGCGGTGCTGGTCGACGGCACCGAGACGCCCGACAGGAACGGCAAGCCGGTCTGGACCGCGCGCAGCCCCGAGGAGCTCGAGCGCATCACGGCGCTGGTCAAGAGCGCCATCGGCTTCGACGCGAAGCGCGGTGACAGCGTGACGGTCGAGACGATGCGCTTCACGCCGCCCGATGCCGGCGAGCCGGACGGGCCCAAGGG
>CAXUBM010000474.1:503-1796 GCA_964249235.1 uncultured Acetobacteraceae bacterium
ATGATCATCCGGCTCGCGCCGATCTCCGGCAAGCGAATCGGCGACGCGACCGCCGCCGCCGTCGCCGGTCCGGCCGGCCTCCCCGCGATCGGCCATGACGGGACGTCGCGCGCCCTGGTCACCGCCGCGGGCCGCCCCGGCAACCTGCTGACCCACGAGACCGGCGACGACATCATGACCCATGTCAACCAGGTGCAGGGCGCCGTCACCGCCTCCGCCCTGGCCAAGCTGGCCGAACTCGTCGACCGCTACCCCGAGGAAAGCCTCGCCCTGGTACGGACCTGGCTGTCCGAGGAGGCCGCATGAGCAAGTCGGACGTCGACACCTACACGGGCGTCGAGCGCGCGGCGGTCCTGATGCTAGCGCTCGGCGACGAGCGCTGCGCGCGCCTGCTCGAGATGCTCCACGAGGACGAGATCAAGGAAATCTCGACCGCGATGATCGGGCTCGGCTCGGTTCCCGCGGAAGCCGTCGAGCGCGTCAGCAACGAGTTCAGCCGCCATGTCGGACGCGCCGGAACGCTGCGCGGCACCTACGAGAGCACGGAGCGGCTGCTGCTCGGCGCGCTGCCGCGGGAGCGCGCGCAGCACATCATGGAGGAGATCCGCGGCCCGGCCGGCCGGACCATGTGGGACAAGCTCGGCAACGTCAACGAGAGCCTGCTCGCGAACTACCTCAAGAACGAGTACCCGCAGACCGTCGCGGTGATCCTGAGCCGCATCAAGCCGGACCAGACCGCGCGCGTGCTGGCGCTGCTGCCGCACACGCTGGCCGTCGACGTGGTGTTCCGCATGCTGCAGATGGAACGCGTGCAGCGCGAGGTGCTCGACGGCGTCGAGAGCACGCTGCGCACCGAGTTCATGTCCAATCTCGCGCGCAGCACGCAGCGCGATAGCCACGAGCTCATGGCGGAGGTGTTCAACAGCCTGGAGCGCCAGGTGGAAACGCGCCTGATCGAGGCGCTGGAGGAGCGCGACGCCGGTGCCGCCGAGCGGATCAAGTCGCTGATGTTCACCTTTCAGGATCTCGGACGTCTCTCGCCGATCGCGGTCGGCGCCATCCTGCGCGTGGTCGAGAAGGACCGGCTGCCGGTGGCACTCAAGGGCGCGCCGCCGAACATCATGTCCCTGTTCCTCGGCGCGATGTCCGAACGTGCCGCCAAGATGCTGCGCGAGGACATCGCGGGTCTCGGTCCGGTCCGGTTGCGCGACGTCGATGAAGCGCAGATGAGCATCGTGCAGGCGGCGAAAGAGCTCGCGGCGACGGGCGAGATCGACATCTCGCCCGGCGCCG
>CAXUBM010000474.1:1806-2198 GCA_964249235.1 uncultured Acetobacteraceae bacterium
TTCGGCGTCCTGTTCGCCGAGGATTTCGACGACGAGGACGCCCCGATCCTCGATCGCGACTCCTCCTCCGAACCTGCGTTCGAGCGCCGGCCGTCCGCGCCGCCGAAATTGGAACCGGCGGAACCTCAGTTCTCTTCCGCCGATCTTGCGGAGGCCCGGCGCGCCGGTCACGCGGCCGGCTACGCCGAAGGGTTCGCGGCCGCCTCGGAGGGAGCGTCCGCCGCCCGGATCGCGATGCTCGCGACGATTGCGGAACGAGTTTCTGCCGCGCGTGCGGGTCTCGACCTCGCCGCATCGCAGCAACTCGACGCGGTGAGCGGCGCCACCCTCGCGATGGTCGCCGCCTGCCTGCCCGTTCTCTGCGAACACGCGGGCACGCGGGACCTCATCGC
>CAXUBM010000475.1:0-2194 GCA_964249235.1 uncultured Acetobacteraceae bacterium
CTGCTCGGCCTGGTCGAGGAATTGGCGACCGGCCTGCTCGAAGGGGTTGCGTTCGGGGGGAAGGCGACGGGCCAGGCGCTCGGCGCGGATGAGCGTCTTGGCGGCCCAGATCCAGTTGTGGGCGGCGAAGAACTCAAAGGCGACGCGCTGGGCGGCGAGCACGTGGCCTTCGACCGACCAGATCTCGTCGTGGGATGGCAGGGTGGTGGCGCTCATGGCGGAGGAGGATCGGGGTGTCTTCAGACGAAGCCAAAGGCTTTCGAGAGCGGCAGACCAGTGCACAGCGGTTGCCGTGCGGCTCGGTGCCGGCACCGCGACCCGCGTCCGCCGGCATCGGCCCTCGGCTCGAAGGCGGCGGATCTCCCGGCACGAACTCGTCCCGGTGGCGCGTGTGAAACGATATTGCCGCGTGGCGCCGATGCGTGGGTAACCGTCTTTTCCCGCCCATCGAATGCCGGGCGCACCATCACGGTGCCTTGGGGCGGGACATGAACAAGGCGAATTCCCTGGCTAGAACGCTGGCGTGCGGCCTGGCGGCGGGGTTGGCGACGACGCCGGTTCTCTCGCATGCCGCAACGTTGTACGTCGACGCGAACGTCGCCGCGGCGGGCCGCAATGCCGTGCTTGCCTACCGGATCGCGGCCGACGGCAGCCTGAGCGCTCTGAGGGGTTCGCCGTTCCCGACCAACGGCCGCGGCTACATCGACAACTCGTTCAAGCTCGGACCATTCGACCATGATCAGGAATTGACCATCGATGCCGCCCGCGACGTGCTCTACGCCGTCAACGGCGGGTCGAACACGGTCTCCGCGTTCCTGATCGCACCCGGCGGAGGCCTTTCGCCCGTCGTCGGCCAGCCGTTCCGCAGCCATGGAAGCACGCCGGTCTCGCTCGGCCTGCGCGGCGACCTGCTGACGATCGTGAACAACGCCCAGGATCCGGCCCAGTCGTCCGCGGGCGTGGTGCCTTCGATCACCGTCGCCCGGGTCGGTGAGCAGGGCGAACTGAAAGCGGTGTCACGTGCGACGATCGATCTGCCGGCGACCGACCAGCCCTCGCAGGCGCTGACCAAGCATACGGCGCCGTTCGTGTTCGACACCAGCCAGCCGAACGATCCGTCGGTGCGGGCCTTCTACCAATACCCGGACGGGACGCTGCTGCAGACCGACAAGGTGGTGCCGCCGGCCGAAGATGGCGTCCAGCCCTTCCCGCTCGGATTGTGGTCCAACCCGAACGGTCCCTATCTGTATGTCGGTCTCGATTTCGTGACGCAGACCAGCGGCGGGCTGCAGGTGCCGAGCAAGCTCGGCGTCTACCGGTGGTCGCCGTCCGGCAGGCTGACGCTTGTGCGCGAGGCGGCGTCGGCGGGCGGAGCGCTCTGCTGGATACGAGGGACGAAGGACGGCAAACGCCTTTACACCAGCAACACGTTCGACAACTCGGTGTCGGTGTTCGACGTTTCGGCGCCGGATTCACCGGTCGAGGTCCAGCACCTCGTCATCGGCGGTTCGGGCGGGCTCGAGCAGCTCGCGCTGACCCCCGACGAGAAGTATCTCTACGTGCTGCAGGAGATCAACAGCACGGCGTCGATCGGGCACAGCAACGTGGTCTATGCGCTGGCCATCGACGGGGCCAGCGGGCAGCTCTCGTTGAAACCCGACCTGACCGTCCGCCTCCCGGTCTCGGCGGACACCAGGCCGTTCGGCATCGTGATCAAGTAGATCTCGCCCGACACCGCACGGCAGCCCCGGTTCGGACGGCTCAGTTCGGCGGCACGTGGGCGGCGAGGTCTTCGATCTGGGAGCGGGTGAGAAGGCGGGGGGCCAGGCCGCGCAGCAGGAGGTGGAGGCGGGCGGTTTCCTCGAGTTCTTCCATCGCGTAGACGGCGGCGGGAAGCGAGGCGCCGGCCACGACGGGGCCGTGATTGGCGAGCAGCACCGCGGCGTGGCGGCCGGCGAGGCCGCGGATGGCGTCGGCCATGGTGGGATCGCCCGGGCGGAAATAGGGGAGAAGGACGGTCTCGCCCACGCGCATGACGTAGTAGGCGGTGAGCGGCGGCAGGACGTTGCGGGGGTCGATGTCGGGGAGCATCGAGACGGCGACCGAATGGATGGAATGGAGGTGGACCACGGCGCCGGTCTGGTGGCGGGTGTCGTAAAAGGCCTGGTGGAGGTTGCTCTCCTTGGTGGGCTTG
>CAXUBM010000476.1:0-2190 GCA_964249235.1 uncultured Acetobacteraceae bacterium
GGGGGTGCGCCGGCCCAATAAGGCCGCCGCCGCACCAGACGAAGTGCGGCAGGGCGGCGAGGGGCGAAAGTCCTGCCGCCCTGGCCTCGTGCTCCGGCCCTTCGGCTTGACTCATCAGGTTCTGATGGATGCCGCCGAGCACCCAGATCGAGGGCAGGCCTGCCGACGCAGCGCCCGCGATGTCGGTGGCCAGGGCGTCGCCGACGGCGCAGATGCGCGCGACCCCCAACGCGTCGACCACCGGCCCATAGACCGCGGGGTCCGGCTTGCCGATCAACTTCACCCGGCCACCCAGCGCCGCATAGGTTTGGGCCAGCAGGCCCGCGCAGATGATCCGCTCGCCGCCGCGCACGATCACCAGGTCGGGATTGGCGCACAGCATCGGCAATTCGAGCCTGCGCGCCTCCTCGAGCAAAGGCTGGTAGTGAGACTCGGCCAGCGGCCGTTCGTCGTCGGGGCCGGTGTTGAGGATGAGGTCCGCCTCGCGCAGCGTCGGGACGCGCTCGGCGTCGACGTCCTCCAGGACGTTGGCGTCGCGTGGCGGTCCGAGATGGAAGAGCCGCCGTCGGAGCCCGTCGAAGAACGGGTCCGTCCACGCGAGCATCAGCTCGCGCGTGATCTCGCCGCTGGTCACGACCCGGTCGTAGAGGGTCTCGTCCACTCCGAGCCCCTCGAGCTGACGCACGACCAGCCGCGAGCGGCGAGGCGCGTTCGACAGCAGCACCACCCGCTTGCCCTGACGGCGCAGCTCGGCGAGGCAGCCGGGCGCCCCCGGCAACGCGTGCACCCCGTCATGGACCACACCCCACAGATCGACGATGAAGCCGTCGAAATCGTCCGCCACGTCGCGCATGCCCGTCAGCCGTCTCACCGCGTTCCCTCCAGCATGTCGCGTTCCAGCCGGGCGAGCAGCGCCGGTCCGCCATAGGCGAAGCCGGTGTAGAGCTGAACGAGATCGGCCCCCGCGTCGAGCCGGCGCGCGACGTCGCGTCCGTGCTCGATCCCGCCGCAGGCGACCACGATGAACGGCGAGGCGCCCCCCCTCGCCGCCACCGCGAGGTCGAGCACGTCGAGCGCGCGCCGGGCGAGCGGCGCCCCCGACAGGCCACCTGCCTGTCCCGCATGCGCCCCGCGCAGCCCCGGCGGCCGTGCGACGGTGGTGTTGGTGACGATCACGCCGCGGCTCGGCCCGTCCATCAGCGCTCGGACCAGCGACGTGATCGCCTCGTTGGCGAGGTCGGGCGCGATCTTGACCAGCAGGCGCGTGGCGGGCGGCATCACGCGACCCACCGCATCGAGGATGGACCGCAGCCGCGTCTCGCTCTGCAGGTCGCGCAGGCCCGGCGTGTTCGGCGACGAGACGTTGATCACCACGTAGTCCGCGACCGTGGCGGCGGCCGCAACCAGCGCCGGGTAGTCGCGCTCCGGGTCGGCACTTTCCTTGTTGATGCCGACATTGAGGCCGATCGGGATGCCGAGCCCGGCCGCGCGCGCCGCGCGCAGCCGGGCTACGGCTGCCTCGATGCCGCGATTGTTGAACCCCATGCGGTTGATGACCGCCCGCTCCTCGGGCAGTCGGAACAGGCGCGGCCGCCGGTTGCCCGGCTGCGGCCTGGGCGTCAGCGTGCCGATCTCGGCGAAACCGAAACCGACGCGCTCGTAGGCGCCCACCGCCACCGCGTCCTTGTCGAAGCCCGCCGCCAGCCCGATCGGGGTGGGAAAGTGCAGGCCCATCACTTCGCATCCCAGCCTCGGGTCGTGACGCGGGCGCGGCGGCAGCTTCGCGCGCGCGCCGAGCGCCAGCACCGTCAACGCCATGCCGTGCGCGCGCTCGGGATCCAAGCGGCGCAGGGCGGCACTCGCCAGGTCAACGACGCGCATGGCGCATCCATGCCCGAGCCGACGGCGAACGTGAAGCCCGCCTTGCGCCCACCTGGACAGGCGCGCATCTTCCGAGCCGATGTGGAACGAGCCATATCTCGAAACGTGCTGCCGTTCGGCGCTGCACCGGCTGGTCCTGTGCGGACCCGCCGGCCGGCCGGCCGGCTTCAAGGACGGACCCTGCCTGGAACGGCTGCGCTCGATGTCGTTCTGCACGGTTCGCGCGGACGGCCGCTACGAGATCACCGACGCCGGCCGTGCCCGCCAGGAGAGCGATATCCTGAAGGCTGCATAGTGTCGATCCGGCAC
>CAXUBM010000477.1:0-2186 GCA_964249235.1 uncultured Acetobacteraceae bacterium
CTCGGTCTCATGACCCGGGGCTCCGTCGGCGCTCGGCGCGTCGCCGGCGTCGCCGGCCTCGCCGACCACGACCTGCTGCTGCCCGCCCAGCCCGACGCGCCCGCCAACCGTCGCGTGGTCATGATCGTCCACCGCCCGCTGCCCGTGCCCGGCGCGGCCCCCATCGACGCGGCCCCCTGACCGATGCTGATCATCGGCGGCCTCGTCTTCCTGCTCGCCTGCGTCTTCGGCAGCTTCCTGGCCTCGGGCGGGGCGCTGGGACCGCTGATCGCGGCCATGCCCTTCGAGATGCTCAGCATCGGCGGTGCGGCAACCGGCACCTTCCTGATGGCCAATTCGATCGGCGACGCCAAGCACGCGATCGGCGGCGTGATGAAGGCGATCAAGGGTCCGCGCTTCAAGAAGACCGACTATGTCGAGCTGCTCACCCTGCTCTTCCAGCTCGTCCGCCTGGCCAGCAGCCGCGGCTCGATCGCGGTGGAGCCGCACATCGAGAGCCCCGATCAGAGCAGCATCTTCAAGACCGCGCCCAAGGTGCTCGCCAACCACCATGCCTGCGCCCTGATCTGCGACTACATGCGCATGGTCGGCATGAACGCCGACGATCCGCACCAGATCGAGGACACCATGGCCCGCGAACTCAAGAAGGGCCTCGCCGAGGAGCTCCACCCCTCGCACGCCATGCAGACCGTGTCCGACGGCCTGCCGGCTTTGGGCATCGTCGCCGCGGTGCTCGGCGTGATCAAGACGATGGGCCACATCAACGAAAGCCCCGCCGTGCTCGGCGAGATGATCGGCGGCGCGCTCGTCGGCACCTTCCTCGGCGTGCTGCTCTCCTACGGCATCGTCGGACCGATCGCGGCCAGGCTGCGCGGCGTCGTCGAGGAGGAAGCCAAGTATTACGAGATGATCCGCGCCGTGCTGGTCGCGCACTTGCACGGCAACGCGCCCCAGGTCAGCGTCGAGAGTGGCCGCAAGGTGGTGCCGACGCCGCTGATGCCGAGCTTCGCCGAGCTGGAGACAGCCATCCAGGCCTGCGCGCCGGCCTGAGGCCGGGAGCGCAGCCCCTGGACCGCGCCAGGGGGCGAGCCCCTTGGATCGCCGGGGTCTGGGGTTCGAGACCCCAGCGGCGTCAGGGCAGAGCCCTGACCTGCCTGCCTTCCAACTGCCCTCGCATGAGGTAGTGTTTCAGCGCCGGCCACCCCGCCTCCGCCACGTCCGGGTTGAGCGCCAGATACGCCGCGCCGTCGAAGGCCGACACCGGCCGCTTGCGCCCCTTGCGGGGCGCCGGCAGCCGCAGCTCGATGTGGTCCGTCGGACCCGCCCGGCCCTCCTCCAGGTCGAGCGCGCGGGCCAGGTTGGTCCAGGACGGCAGGCCGATCAGCAAGGGCGCGGCGCGTTCCGCCGCCGCGACGGCGCCGAGCGACAGCACCGTCAGGTCCTCTGGCCGCCGCATCGCCTCGGCCGACGACGCCTCGCCGCGGACCAGCAACCGCCTGGCCATCGGCTCCGGGCTGAAATAGCCCGCCTCCTCGACGCTGGCGACGAACCCGAGATCGATCGTGAAGCTTTCCGCGGCGGCGAACGGACCCTGGAGGTAGGCGTCGAGCTCGCCCCGCGCGCAGCTCAGCCCGTGCGCCGAGAACAGGGCCAGCCGTTCGTCGCACTCGATCATCAGGCCGAAGGTCACGCCCGGCTCGGTCCATTGCCGCGACAGGTTCTCGACATGGATCGCGCGCGCCGCATAGTCGGCGTCGGCGCGATGCTCCCAGATCACCCGCACGCCGGCGCCGGCGAAGCGGCGCAGGATGGCGATCGTCGCCCGGCTGGTGGAACCGTTGTCGAACACCGTCAGGTTCTCGAACCCGACCAGATAGCCGTGATGACTCAGCCATCCCTCGAGCAGCGCCGTCTCGTCGCGCTGCATCGTCACGCATCGCAGGCGGGTCATGCCGACACCGCGGTCAGGCTGTGGAGCGCCTCGCGCATCGCCTCGGCGCGCACCGCCGCCGGAAATGCACGAAAGCTCGCCAGCGCCGTGCGCCGCAGCCGGCCGGGCGTCCGGGGCGACGCCGATTGCGCGTGACGCGATATCAGCGCCGTCCCCACGCCGCCGGCCCGCGCCGCGACGTAGCGCAGCAGATCGTCCCGCCCCGCGTCGCCCGGCGCCAGCGCGTCGCCGCGGT
>CAXUBM010000478.1:0-2184 GCA_964249235.1 uncultured Acetobacteraceae bacterium
CTGCCCCGAAGCCGGCGCCGGCTTCGGGGCAGCGGCCGCTACGCTCCGATGCGCCGTGAGCACCACGGTCGCGTTCCTCACCCCCGCCACCGAGGCGGCCGCCCGCTCCACCGCCCGTCCCACCGCCTCGATCGAGGTCCGCTCCTCGCGGGTCGCCCGGAGCGTCACCTGCACCATCCCGTCCCGCGCCAGCACCGATTCGACCCGCTACGTCGCGATCACGTCCCCGCCTCCGGCCGGATCGCCGATGGCCCGCAGCACCGCGCGCACGCGTGCCGCCAACTCCTCGTCGCGCTTGTCAACCTCCACGGCCGATCCCTCTCTCCCGCGGCGGCCGGCAACGGCCGGCCCCGAATCCCGTTGCGTTGCGCGCCGCTTTTGCCGCAATCCGGCCCCGTTGACCGGTCATCAGATGAGCATGCTCGACACCACCACCCAGACCATCGGCTTGCACGTCCAGTCCGAGCCCCGGGCGGCGACGCTGCAGCCCGCGCCCAGGTCCAAGCGCGATCACCGCGTCGATGCGCTGCGCGGCCTGGCGCTGCTGATGATGTTCGCCGACCACATCCCGCAGAATCTCCTCAACCGCTTCACCATGCGCAACATCGGCTTCGCCGACGCCGCCGAGATCTTCGTCCTGCTCGCCGGCTTCGCCTCCATGCTCGCCTACGGCCGCGTCCTCGAGATGGCCGGCCTGCGCCAAGGCCTCGACCGCATCGCCCGGCGCATCGGCAAGCTCTACCTCTTCCAGGCCTCGCTCGTCGTGATCAGCATCGTCCTGATCCGCGCCTACTCACACGTCCACCCTACCTCGCCCGACTATCTCGAGCCCGAACTCGCCCACGGCCACGCTAACCTCTGGCGGGCGATCTTCCTCTTCGCGCTGCCCGCCAATCTCAACATCCTGCCGCTCTACATCGTCCTTCTCGCCACCTTTCCCATCATCTGGGCGCTGATGCGCCGCGGCCTCGCCGTCGCCCTGATCCCGAGCGCCCTCGTCTGGCTCGCCGTCAACATCGACCCCGACATCAACGTCCCCAACTGGCTCGACCCCGACGGCTGGTATTTCAATCCGTTCGCCTGGCAGTTCCTGTTCGCCCTCGGCGCCTCGCTCGCCGTGGTCAGCGCCCGCTTCGGCGGCAACCTGCCCCGCCTGCGTCCGCTCGTCCTCCTCGCCTGGGCCTACCTGGCGCTCTCCGCCCTGGACGCCTTTCCCTACGCCACCTACGGGCTGCCCAGCCTCGCGCCGTTCCCGATCCAGCCCTCCAAGACGGTCCTTTCCCCGTTTCGCCTCCTCGACGTGCTGGCGATCTTCTACCTCGTCGCCTCCAGCGACCTCGCCCGTCGCGCCGCCGAGAGCCCGCCCGGCCGCTTTCTCGCCCTGCTCGGCCGCCACTCGCTCGAGGTCTTCACGATGAGCACCTTCATCGACCTGATCGCCAAGCTTGCCTTCGACGCGCTCGGTCACGGTGCCGTCATGCAGATCACGGTCAACGCCGGCGGCGTCGCCGTGCTGTGGAGCCTCGCGTCCGTGCTTGACCGCCGCAAGCGTGTTGCTCGGGCTAGAGCGTAAGAAGAGTGTTCTTTTTTGGAAAAAAGAACCAAAAAACTTCTGACGTTTTCGCGATCTTTCGCGACGAGCCGGTCTGCACCTGGCCCGAATGAGCTCCCCCTCCGCCTGACCGCCTACGGCTCGTCCACCACCGCGGGCTACGGCGCCAGCGATCCGCCCCGCACCGGCTACGTCGCCCGCCTGCGCGACGCGCTGTCGCCGCGGCTTCCCACCGGCCTCGCCGTCACCAACCGGGGCGTCTCCGGCGAGACCATCGAGGCCACCGCGGCCCGTCTCGATGACGTCCTGTCCGACCGTCCCGACCTCGTCGTCTGGCAGGCCGGCAGCAACGACGGCCCCCAGGGCGTTCCCCCCGCCCGCTTCGAAGCCGTGCTGCGCCGGGGCATCGCCCGCCTCACCCCGGCCGCGGACCTCGTCCTGATGGAGCCGCAATGGTGCCCCGTCCTCGAGGCCGAGCCCTCCTTCCCGCCCTTCCTGCGGATCATGCGCGCCGTCGCCGCCGACCTCCGCCTGCCGCTCTTCCCCCGCTACGCGCTGATGCAACGCTGGGCCGTCGACACCGGTCTGGGCATCCACGGTCTCTCGCCCGACGGCATGCACATGGACGACAC
>CAXUBM010000479.1:0-1284 GCA_964249235.1 uncultured Acetobacteraceae bacterium
GCCCACCGCCGTCCCGCCCAGCGCCAGCCGCCACACCCCGCGCAGCGCGTCCTCGAGCCGCTCCAGCCCGTCGTCGAGCATGCCCACATAGCCCGACCATTCCTGCCCCAGCGTCAGCGGCGTCGCGTCCTGCATGTGCGTCCGCCCGATCTTGACGATGTCCGCCCAGGCCTCCGCCTTCGCCGCCATCGCGTCGCGCAGCGCCGTCACCGCCGGCCGCAGCCGCGCCCTCACCTCGGTCGCCGCCGCGATGTTCATCGCCGTCGGAAACGCGTCGTTCGACGATTGCGACATGTTGACGTGATCGTTCGGATGCACCGGCGTCTTGCTGCCCAGCGCCGTGCCAGCGATCTGGCAGCACCGGTTCGAGATCACCTCGTTGACGTTCATGTTGAACTGCGTGCCGCTGCCCGTCATCCAGACATGCAGCGGAAACATCGCCGCGTGCGCCCCCGCCAGCAGCTCGTCGCACACCCCCACGATCAACCCGCAGCGCGTCTCGTCCAGCCGCCCGCCTTCGCGGTTCACCACCGCCGACGCGCGCTTGATCACCGCGAACGCGCCGATCAGCTCGCGCGGCATCAGGTCGCGGCCGATGCTGAAATACTCGATCGAGCGCTGCGTCTGCGCCCCCCACAGCCGGTCCGCCGCCACCTCGATCGGCCCCATGCTGTCGGTTTCCGTCCTGGTCGCGACCATGCGCGCCGTCCCTCTCTGCCGCTTCTGCCGATCTATAGGGCCGGACGGCCAACAGGTTCCTCAGGCCGCCGGCATCCGGTCCGCCGCCTGCAGCCGCCGCAGGCACTCGTCGTAGATGACGCGGTCCAGCGACGTCAGCCGGTCGAGCTCGTCCGCCACCGCCGCCGTCACCTCCTCCCGCTCGACGGCGCGAAACAGCGTCGTCAGCTGCGGGTTGTCGGCCCCCACGTTGCGCGCCGGCAGCGAGGGCGGCAGTCCCACCCCCAGCGCCGCCGACAGCGTCCGCAGGCTCGCCTCCATCCGCTCCACCACACCCACCGCCTCGATCTCCGACAGGGCGAGCCGCGCCTCTGCCAGCACCCGCCCCGGATCCGCCTCCAGCGGATCGCGGTCGCCATGGCTCGCGTAGGCCCCCGTCAGCCGCCGCACGTACACGTTCTCGATCATGTCGCGCAGCAGCGGGTCGCGGCAGCGCAGGAAGCCGAGCAGGTCGAGCTCGTGCGCCAGCCGCACCTGATAGTTGTCGAACGCCCCCACCAGCGCGGGCTGCACCGACCGGTAGTAATGGTAGAGCGACAGCAGCCG
>CAXUBM010000479.1:1294-2183 GCA_964249235.1 uncultured Acetobacteraceae bacterium
TCGCGCAGCATCGTCACCACCATCCGCTCCGCCCCGAGCCGCCGCAGCGCCGGCAGGTCGTAATGCCCCCACACCAGCTTGCGTTCGCGCGCCGCGCCCAGCGCGAACGGGCACAGCAGATGCGCGGGCATGCTGCGGGTCGGGTCGATGTCGATCTGCAGCGGATGGAAGTGGCTCGTCAGCACCTCGACCAGCGCCGTGCCGGCGGTCTTCTCCAGATGCAGGAACGACACCCCGCGGCCCTCCCAGAAGCTCAGCGGGTCTCCCATCTGCGGCCCGATCGACAACGACGGCACCGCCGCCCACGGGTCCGGCGGCGGCAACCGCCCCTCCCGCATCATCCGGATCAGCAGCAGCCGCGAGATCTGCACGCCGCCATCCGGCGCCGCGAGCATCCCGCGCACCAACGGCGGCAGCGGCACCGCGCCCGGCCGCAACGAAGCCGCATAGCGGCGCCGCTCGTCGCCCCGCGGCCAACGCCCCAGACTCAGCCGAAACAGCACCGGCGCGAACCGCGCCGAGATCACGGCCAGTCCCCAACGCCGCGCCCGCGCCGCCAGGGCGTCTGCGCCGACGCTACGGACGGCGCCGCCCCGCGACCGGACCCGGACCGCTCAGAGCAGCGACCAGTCGAGCAGCACCAGGAGCACCACCACGCCGATGATGCTCCACAGGATCAGTTTGGTGAAGCTGCCCCACAGCACCTGGCGGTCCGCGAGCAGCCCGTCGGCCGCATTCGGCACGCCCTGCGCCGCCGTCGCGTCGCCGCCGTCCGGCGCGTGTCCCTCCGAGGTCCCTGCGTCCGCCGACATCATCCCGCCTCCCTCGCGCACCCATCGCCACTTACCCGCGCCCGGCGCCGGACGGCGAGGGACGGATCGTGTCGGTC
>CAXUBM010000480.1:0-2183 GCA_964249235.1 uncultured Acetobacteraceae bacterium
CCGCGCGCCCGGCGTCGCTCCCCCGGTGGCGGTGACGGACAGGCTTCGGGACTGCTTGCGTCCGGTGAACAGGGTGAAGAGGCCGGCGAGGTCGGCCTTGGCGACCGAGCCGGCGGCGGCGTGGGCGTTCACGGCGGGGAAGGTGGCGAAGCTGAAGTCGGGAGAGCCGGCCGAGGTGAGCGCGAAGCCCTGCTCGGTCAGGCCGAGCGGCTGGGCGGTCAGGACGAGGACGTCCTGGCCGCCGATCTGCAGGCGCCAAAGGTCGTCGGCCTCGGCCTGGGTGACGACGAGGATGTCGGTCACGCGGCCGGCGTTGTCGCTGACGCGGATGGCGAGGTCGATGCCGGGGGCGATGCCGGTCACGAGCGTGCGGCCGGCGGCGTCGGTGCCGAGGCTGGCCGCGAACGGGACGACGCTGGAGACGGTGGCGGGGTCGAAGGCGAACTCGACCGCCATGCCGTCGACGGCGACGAACACGGCGACGGTCTGGCCGAACGCCTCGAGCGAGGTCATGAGCTGGGCGGTGGCGTAGACGAGGGTGGCGCCGCCGAGCGCCAGGTTGAGCGGCCAGACGAAATAGGCGCCGGTGGCGATGGTGACCGGCGTGCTGGGGAAGGTGACGGTTCCGGCGGCGAACTTGACGGCGAACTGCACGCCGGTCTGGGCGGCCATCGCGTATTGACGAACGTGGTTGTTGACGAACAGATAGCCGCTGCGGCCGTCGGAGCGCACGGACCAGCGCAGGCTGGTGAGGTCGCCGGCGCCGTTCGGGATCACCGCGGGCTGGCGCAGGCTCATGCCGGCGAGCTGCTTGCCGTAGGCGTTGAGCCAGTAATGGTATTGCTTCAGACGGCTCAGCGTCGGGCGTTGCTCGCCATACTGGCCGAGTGGGGCCTGGTAGTCGTAGTTGAAGACCGGAAGGTCGTTATAGCCGCCGCTCGCGGTCGATTCCTGCAGCGTTTCGGTCTTGCCGCGCGGGTTCACGCCGCCGTGGAACATGTAGTAGCCGAGGAGGTTGACGCCCGAGCCGATCTGGACCGGCAGGATGGCGGCGACGTCGTCGGGCAGATCGAGGACGACCCGGCGGCGGTACATCGAGGCGGCGCCGCCGCCGTACTCGACGGAGAAGAACGGGTAGGCGGCGAGCTCGGCCTGCGTGTTTGGATCGTAGCCGCCTTCGTAATTGTCCGGGTAGCCGTAGTCGCCCTCCTCGCGGCTGAAGAACCGGAAGGAGTAGGTCTCGCTCGGAGGCAGCTTGGTCAGGCTCGTGCCCCAGGGCATGTCCTGGTAGCCGGCGAAGACGGGGACGACCTGGTCGGGCGGGTAGGCGGTGTCCTGCCAGCCGGTGCAGGTGTAGAGCGGCATGTCGAAACCGAGCGAGATGGCGAGCGACTTGAGGGTGGCGATGTGGGCGACCGCGTCGGCGCCGGTGCCGTAGAGATTGTATTCGTTCTCGATCTGGACGGCGATGATCGGACCGCCTCGCTTGAAGATCAGGCCGGCGATGCGGTCGGCGACCTCGGTCCAGAACGAGGTGACGAAGCCGAGATAGATCGGGTCGTTGCTGCGTATCCTGGTGCTCTGGGCGATCACCCAGTCGGGGATGCCGCCGTTGCGGACCTCGGCGTGGACATAGGGACCGAGGCGGGCGATCACGGACAGGCCGGCCTGGGCGGCGGTTTCGACGAAGCGGGCGACGTCGTGGTTGCCGGAGAAGACGAAGCGGTTCTGAACCTCCTCGTGGTGGATCCAGATGATGTAGGTGGAGACGACGTCGACGCCGGCGGCCTTCATCTTGAGCAGTTCGGGGAGCCACTGGTCGGCGGGATAGCGCGAATAGTGGAACTCGCCACAGACCGGGATCCAGGGCTGCCCGTCGAGCAGCAGCGATTGGCTGTTGACGGTCAGCGTGCTGCCGTTCGGGGCGGTGGTCGCGGCGGCGCTGCCCATCTGGAGCTGGCCGGTCTGCGGCACCGGCGTGGGCGCGCTGGCATCCACCGCGGCGGGGCCGGTGGCGGCGCGCGACGGGCGTGGAGCGGCCAGGGCGAGAGCGGTCGCGGCACCGGCGAGCAGCAGGCGGCGGCGTGAGACGGTGCCGGGCATGGGCGTTTTCCCCTGTTATGATTTTCGGCGGAGACTGGATGATTTGAGAGGGCGGGGAAAGGTGCGGGGCCGTTCAAGGC
>CAXUBM010000481.1:0-2180 GCA_964249235.1 uncultured Acetobacteraceae bacterium
TACGGCACCAACAACGAGTTCGGCTTCGACTACCTGCGCGACAACATGAAATACCGGCTGGAGGACATGGTCCAGCGGCCCTTCAACCACGGCATCGTCGACGAGGTCGACTCCATCCTCGTCGACGAGGCCCGCACCCCGCTGATCATCTCCGGCCCCGCCGAGGACAGCTCCGACCTGTACCGCTCCGTCGACAGCGTCGTCCGCCGGCTGGTGACCGAGGCCGACATCTACGACAAGGACGAGAAGTTCCGCAGCGTCACCCTGACCGAGACCGGCACCGAGCGCGTCGAGGACATGCTGCGCGAGGCCGGCGTGCTCACCGAGGGCGCCCTCTACGACGTCTTCAACATCTCCATCGTCCACCACGTGCAGCAGAGCTTGCGCGCCCACACCCTCTACGCCCGGGACGACCACTACATCGTCAAGAACGACGCGGTGATCATCATCGACGAGTTCACCGGCCGCATGATGGAGGGCCGCCGCTTTTCCGAAGGCCTCCACCAGGCCCTCGAAGCCAAGGAAGGCGTCACCGTCCAGCAGGAAAACCAGACGCTGGCCTCCATCACCTTCCAGAATTATTTCCGCCTCTATCCCAAGCTCTCCGGCATGACCGGCACCGCGATGACGGAAGCCGACGAATTCGCCGAGATCTACAAGCTCGAGGTCATCGAGATCCCCACCAACGTCCCCGTCGTCCGCCGCGACGACGACGACGAAGTCTACCTCACCGCCAACGAGAAATACGAAGCCGTCGCCACCCTGATCGCCGAGGCCCAGACCCGCGGCCAGCCCGTCCTCGTCGGCACCACCTCGATCGAGAAGAGCGAGCTCCTCTCCGACATCCTCACCCAGCGCCAGATCCGCCACTCGGTGCTCAACGCCCGCTTCCACGAGCAGGAAGCCGGCATCATCGCCGACGCCGGCGCCCCCGGCACGGTGACCATCGCCACCAACATGGCCGGCCGCGGCACCGACATCAAACTCGGCGGCAACCTCGACAGCCGCCTCAAATCCGTCCTCCCCGCCATCGAGGACGAAGCCGCCCGCCAGGCGGAGGCCGAACGACTGCGCGCCGAAAACGCCGAGCGCCACGATCTCGTCAAGCAGGCCGGCGGCCTCTACGTCATCGGCACCGAGCGCCACGAAAGCCGCCGCATCGACAACCAGCTCCGCGGCCGCTCAGGCCGCCAGGGCGACCCCGGCGCGTCGCGCTTCTTCCTCTCCCTCGAAGACGACCTGATGCGCATCTTCGGCTCCGACCGCATGGCCGGCATGATGCAGCGCCTGGGCCTGAAGGAAAACGAGGCCATCGTCCATCCCTGGATCAACAAGGCGCTCGAGCGCGCCCAGAAGAAGGTCGAGGCCCGCAACTTCGACACCCGCAAGAACCTGCTCAAATACGACGACGTCATGAACGACCAGCGCAAGGAGGTCTACGGCCAGCGCCGCGAGTTCATGGCCTCCGACGACGTCTCCGACACGGTCGCCGAGATGCGCCACGAGATCGTCGCCAGGCTCGTCACCGCCCGCATCCCCGAACGCGCCTTCGCCGAGCAGTGGGAAAGCGAACAGCTCGCCGCCGACGTCGAGCGCATCTTCGCCCTCAAGCTCCCCATCCCGGACTGGTCGCGCGAGGACGCCATCGACGTCGAGACCGTCCAGTCCCGTATCCTCGACGCCGCCAACGCGCTGATGGCCACCAAGGCCGCCAACTTCGGCGCCCCCGTCCTGCGCTACGTCGAAAAGCAGCTCCTTATCACCACGCTCGACGCCGTCTGGAAGGAGCATGTCCTCCTCCTCGACCAGCTCCGCCAGGGGATCTACCTGCGCGCCCACGGCCAGCGTGACCCGCTCAACGAATACAAGCGCGAGGCCTTCGCCCTCTTCAACGCCATGCTCGACGAGCTGCGCGAGCGCGTCACCACCATGCTCGCCCATGTCGAGCTCGCCCCGCAGACATTCGCCGAGCCCGTCTTCGACGCCCCGGTGCGCCAACCGCCGCCGCAATACGCGGCTCTCGAGCCCGAAGGCTCCGTCGCCCTCGCCGAACCCCCGCCCGTCGACCCCAACGACCCCGCGACGTGGCGCTATCTCTCGCGCAACGCGCTCTGCCCGTGCGGCTCGGGCCGCAAATACAAGCACTGTCACGGCAAGCTCGATTAGCAGGGACGGGGCGC
>CAXUBM010000482.1:0-2173 GCA_964249235.1 uncultured Acetobacteraceae bacterium
CCAGACGGCGGCGTTCTTCTCGGAGCGGATCCTGCCGCAGAGCTCGGCGCTGATGCAGGCGGTGATGGCGGGCAAGGGATCGATGATGGCGCTCGCGGAGGCTTCGTTCGCCCGTGCTTGACGACGTCGGGCCCGAGGGTGCGGCGCGCGAGTCGATGGCGTTCGACGTGGTCGTGGTGGGCGCCGGGCCGGCGGGGCTGGCGGCGGCGATCCGGCTGAAGCAGCGCTCGGCCGCGCTGTCGGTGTGCGTGGTCGAGAAGGGCGGCGAGGTCGGGGCGCACATCCTGTCGGGGGCGGTGATCGAGACGCGCGCGCTCGACGAGCTGCTGCCGGACTGGCGGGAGCGGGGAGCGCCGCTGGCGCAGAAGGCGGAGGAGGACCGGTTCCTGTTCCTGACCGAGACCAAGGCGTTCCGGTCGCCGGTGCTGCTGCCCTCGATGCGCAACGAGGGCAACTACATCGTCTCGCTCGGCGACGTGGTGCGGTGGATGGGGACGCAGGCCGAGGCGCTGGGGGTGGAGATCTATCCCGGCTTCGCGGCGGCCGAGCTGCTGGTCGAGGACGGGCGGCTGGTCGGCGTGGCCACCGGGGACATGGGGGTGACGCGCTCGGGCGAGCACGGCGCCAGCTACCAGCCGGGAATGGAGCTGAGGGCGACCTACACGCTGCTTGCCGAGGGGTGCCGGGGGAGTCTGGCCAAGCAGGCGATGGCGCGATTCGGGCTTCGCGACGGGGTGGATCCGCAGACCTACGGGCTGGGGGTGAAGGAGCTGTGGGAGATCCCGCGGGCGAACCACAGGCCGGGGCTGGTCCAGCATACGGCGGGTTGGCCGCTGGACCGCAAGACCTACGGCGGATCCTGGCTCTACCATTTCGGGGACGGCCTGGTCTCCTATGGGTTCGTGGTCGGGCTCGATTACCGCAATCCGTCGCTGTCGCCGTTCGAGGAGATGCAGCGGCTGAAGACGCATCCGGCAATGCGAGGGCACTTCGAGGGCGGCAAGCGGATCAGCTACGGCGCGCGGGCGCTCAGCGAAGGCGGGTTGCAGTCGATCCCCAAGCTGACGTTTCCGGGCGGGGCGCTGGCGGGCGACACGGCGGGGTTCCTCAACGTGCCGAAGATCAAGGGCACGCACGCGGCGATGAAGTCGGGGATGCTGGCGGCCGACGCGCTGGCGGACGCGCTGGCGGGGGAGAGGCCGGCGGAGCCGGTGGGGTATGCCGAGCGGTTCCGGTCGAGCTGGCTGTGCGACGAGCTGCGGGCGGTGCGCAACGTCAGGCCGGCCTTCGCGCGCTGGGGACTGGTGGGTGGGACGCTCTATGCGGGCATCGACGGGCTGGTGCTGCGGGGGCGGGCGCCCTGGACGATGCATCATGCGCACGGGGACAACGAGACGCTAGCGACGGCGGCGTCGGTGGCGCCGATCCGCTATCCGAAGCCGGACGGGGTGCTGACGTTCGACCGGCTGTCGTCGGTGTTCCTCAGCAACACCAACCACGAGGAGGACCAGCCGGTGCATCTGCGGCTGCGCGATCCGGCGCGGTGGCTGGGTGTGAACTGGGAGATGTATCGCAGTCCGGAGAGCCTTTACTGTCCGGCGGGCGTCTACGAGGCGGTGGGCGTCGAGGCGGGCGCGCCGCGGCTGCAGATCAACGCGCAGAACTGCGTGCACTGCAAGACGTGCGACATCAAGGATCCGAGCCAGAATATCGACTGGGCGGTTCCGGAAGGGGCCGGCGGGCCGAACTATCCGGGCGGCATGTAGGGGATTGGGACGATGAAGCTGCTGGTGCCCGTCAAGCGGGTGATCGACTACAACGTCAAGGTCCGGGTCCGTGCCGACGGCAGCGACGTCGAGACGGCGGGCGTGAAGATGTCGATGAACCCGTTCGACGAGATCGCGCTCGAGGAGGCGATCCGGTTGAAGGAGCGCGGGATCGCCACCGAGATCGTGGCGGTGACGATCGGGACGGCGCAGAGCCAGGAGACGCTGCGCACGGCGCTGGCGATGGGGGCGGACCGGGGCGTGCTGGTGCAGACCGACGCGTCGCCGGAGCCGCTGGCGGTGGCGAAGATCCTGCGCGCGCTCGCCCTGCGCGAGCAGCCGCGGCTGGTGTTGATGGGCAAGCAGGCGATCGACGACGACATGAACGCGACCGGACAGATGCTGGC
>CAXUBM010000483.1:0-2160 GCA_964249235.1 uncultured Acetobacteraceae bacterium
GCCCTGGGTGAAGACCTCGCTCGCCCCCGGCTCCCAGGTCGTGACCGACTATCTCGACCGCGCCGGGCTCACCGCCGACCTCGACGCGCTCGGCTTCAACACCGTCGGCTACGGCTGCACCACCTGCATCGGCAATTCGGGACCGCTGCCCGACGCCATCGTCGACGCCATCGAGGACAACAAGCTCGTCGCCGTCTCCGTGCTCTCCGGCAACCGCAACTTCGAGGGCCGCATCAGCCCCAACGTCCGCGCCAACTATCTCGCCAGCCCGCCACTCGTCGTCGCCTACGCGCTGCTCGGCAACATCCGCGAGGACATCACCACCGTCCCCCTCGGCACCGACGCCGACAACCGGCCCGTCTACTTGCGCGACCTCTGGCCCAGCAACGCCGAGATCGCCGGGATCCTGGCCGGCGCCATCTCCCGCGAGCAGTTCATCCGCCGCTACGCCCAGGTCTCCCAAGGCACGCCCGAGTGGCAGCACCTGCGCGTCGAGACCGGCAGCGAAACCTATCGCTGGGACGACGGCTCCACCTACGTCCAGAACCCGCCCTACTTCGCCGGCATCACCGCCGAGCCGGTCCCGCCCGACGACATCGAGGGTGCGCGCGTCCTCGCCCTGCTGGGCGACAACATCACCACCGACCACATCTCGCCCGCCGGCTCGATCCGCAAATCCTCCCCCGCCGGCGAATACCTCCTCGCCCACCAGGTCCGCCCCGCCGACTTCAACTCCTACGGCTCGCGCCGCGGCAACGACCAGGTCATGGTCCGCGGCACCTTCGCCAACATCCGCATCCGCAACGAAATGGTCGAGGGCGTCGAGGGCGGCGTCACCCGCCACATGCCCTCCGGCGAGCGGATGACCATCTATGACGCCGCCGAGCGCTACCGCGCCGAAGGCGTCCCGCTGATCGTCTTCGGCGGCAAGGAATACGGCATGGGCTCGTCGCGCGACTGGGCGGCGAAGGGCACCCGCCTGCTCGGCATCCGCGCCGTCGTCGCCGAGAGCTTCGAGCGCATCCACCGCTCCAACCTGGTCGGCATGGGCGTCCTGCCGCTCCTGTTTCCCGCCGGCACCGACCGCCATGCCCTGAACCTGACCGGCGAGGAGACCATCGACATCGGCGGCCTCGACGCCATCACCCCGCGCATGACCCTCGACCTCGTCATCCACCGCCCCGGCGGCGTCACCGACCGCGTCCCCGTCATCTGCCGCGTCGATACGCTCGACGAGGTCGACTACTACCGCCACGGCGGCATCCTGCCCTACGTGCTCCGCGGCATGGCCCGGGCAGCCTAGGAAGCCAGGGGCGCCGCCCCTGCACCCCGCCGGGGGCAGCGCCCCCGGACCCGCATCGCTCGACCGCTTCGGACGTGTGTTACACTGAGCCGCGTGACCGCCTGAGAACGTCAACTCACGGTTGACAAGCTCGAAAAATTTTCAAGTTCGGCCGCTCGCGACGTCAAAAATAACCAGTCATTACAATGACGTCCGAACCGCCGCCCGCCTACGTGTCAACCGGCAGCTGACACCTACGAGCGAGTGATGCCACGTCGGCTAGGTCACGCTGAGCGGCACGCGTTCTCCGGCCCTCGCCGGCGCCGCCGACCTAAACCCGCTCCGCGACCAGACCGCGGCCACCGGCTCCCGCCTGCTGCTCAGGCGTCCCGCCGCCCGGCAAGCGCGCCTCGACAAGCGGAGGGGCCGCACGCTGGGCAATCAACACCCGCGATTACACGCCCTGACCATCCATCACAAGCAGAGCCTCGGCGATGCCTGCCTCGCCGCGAACGCCGCCGCCACGCCCACCCGCTGCGTCTTCCACGACGTCGGCGAGGGCGGCAACAGCCAAGCCTGCCGGAAGGGCTCGCCCCGCTGCGACCCCGGCGGCTACAAGACGGGCGTCGAGTCCAACTCCACCACGAGCGAGTCCGATGCCTACTCCGCCTCCGCCGGCTGGGCCGCCACCGTCGGTCTCGGCAGCGTCAACGTCGCCGATCTCGTCGCCAGCGTCTGACGAGAGCCTGACCGTGCCCGTGCCGGGCGGCGTCATCTGCCTGGCACGGAGTTCCCTCCGCGACCAGATCGCCGAGCACGCCGCCGCCGACGGCTGGCAAAGCTTCGAGGCGCCGCTCCCCGCTCATCTCGTCCGCGCC
>CAXUBM010000484.1:0-2155 GCA_964249235.1 uncultured Acetobacteraceae bacterium
GCCGCCACCGACGGACGCTTCAAGCCACCCGAGGCGCTGCGCCGCCTGTTCGCGGGCCTCGGCGTCACCGACGACACGCCCGTCGTCACCTCGTGCGGCTCCGGCGTGACCGCCTCGGTCCTCAGCCTCGGCCTCGCCGTCGCCGGCCTGCCCGAGCCGCGTCTGTTCGACGGCTCCTGGACCGAGTACGCCCGCGCCCACCCGGACGCACCGTGAACCGCTCCCGCATCGAGACCAGGCTGGCCCAGCTCGGGCGCGAGCCGCACGGCCTGGTCAACCCGCCCGTCGAGCGCGGCTCGACGGTGTGCTTTCCCACCATGGAAGCGCTTCGCCGGTCGGGCCGCGGCCGCTACGACCACGTGCTCAGCTACGGCACCTACGGCACCGGCACCCAGTTCCATTTGGAGGACGCCATCGCCGCCATCGAGGGCGGCACGCGCACGCAGGTCCTCGGCTCGGGCCTGGCTGCCATCGCGGTGCCGCTCCTCGCGCTGCTCTCGGCGGGCGAGCACGTCGTCGTCGTCGACAGCGTCTACGGCCCGACGCGCCGTTTCTGCGACGACCTGTTGCGACGCTTTGGTATCGAAACGACTTACTACGACCCCCGCGCCACCCCCGCGCAGGTGGCAACGCTGTTCAGACCGCAGACGAGGCTGCTGCTCACCGAAAGCCCGGGCAGCAACACGTTCGAGATGCAGGACGTCCCCGCACTCGCCCGCGTCGCTCACGAGGCCGGCCTGCTGGTCATGTTCGACAACACCTGGGGCCTGCTGACCTTCCAGCCGTTCGCCCACGGTGTCGACATCTCCGTCCAGGCCCTGACCAAATATGCCGGCGGCCACGCCGACCTCCTCCTCGGCGCCTTCACCGTGGCCGACGAGGCGCTCTGGCGCCGGCTCCGCGACACCGTGCTAACGCTCGGCGAAACGGCGGGTCCCGACGATTGCTGGCTGGCGCTGCGCGGCCTGCGCACGCTCGCGGTCCGTCTCGAGCGGCAGGGACGCACCAGTCTCGAAGTCGCGGCGTGGCTGGGAACGCATCCGGAGGTCGCCGCTGTCCTCCATCCCGCCCTGGAGGGCGCTCCCGGCCACGCGCTATGGCGACGCGACTACCACGGCACCGCCAGCCTGTTCGCGATCGCCTTGCAGCCCCGTCACGACGCCGCCGGCGTCGACCGCTTCGTCGACGCGCTCCGTTTATTCGGCAAAGGCTGGTCCTGGGGCGGCTTCGAAAGCCTCGCCACCACCGTCACCGGCGGCATCACGCGGGTGCACGGCCTGCCCTGGGACGGCCCGCTCTGCCGCCTGCATGTCGGTCTCGAAGCCGCCGCCGACCTGATCGCCGACCTCGATCAGGCCTTCGGTCGACTGAGCCAATAGGCGAGGCCGGTCCCGAGGCTGCCTCCTCCGCGATTGAGTTCCGGAAACGGCCGGCCGATCGCCGGGGCCGCCGCGCCGGCGGTGCCGTCAGTGGTCGACGCCGCGGCCCGTGCTGTTGCGAAGCGTGTCGATCATCTTCGACGCGTCCGCCTTGCTCAGCGTCGGGTCGAACGTCTGGCCGGCCTCCTCGCACAGTGTTTTCAAGTACGAAGCCTGCGCGCCGGTCATCGTCTCGCCGCCGGTGGTCCAATCGTCGGGGTTCTTCTGGGCGTTCGACGGCTGCGCCTGCTCGTTCGCCTTCACGATCTTCGGGTTTTCCATGACGGCGCCAACGCGCGGGGTTCATCATCTGTTCCGAAGAAAGGTGGACGCGTCCACCGATCCCATTCGCGGCGCGATCCCGCCAGGAGGCGGCGCCTCCCGGACCCGGCATGATCGGGCGAGGATCCCTTCAGAGCGGGAATCCGGCAACGTGCAGGATCAGCACGCACGCCAGCACGATGCCGCCGCCCGCCATCCCGCACAGCAGCGCCGTCCGCCCGCGCTGTTCGGAGCGGTTGCTCTCCACCCGCCGCAGCGCCGACTGGGCGTGCGCATAGGCCTGCCGGGTCGCGTCCAGCTCCGCCTGCAGGGTCGCAACCGACGCATGCGCGGTGCGCAACTGCAGGTCCAGGCTCCGCACGTCGGCCGCGAGCTGGGCGATGCGAACGTGCGCCGCCTGCACCTCGGCCGCCGTGGTCGCCGCCTTGCCCCGGGCGGCGCGCGCGGGCGGCGCG
>CAXUBM010000485.1:0-286 GCA_964249235.1 uncultured Acetobacteraceae bacterium
CGGCGGCGGCGGCTTCGAGCCGCTGGCGACGGTCCGCAACACGCTCGGCCTCGATCGCCTGAGCGTCGGCAGCGGCACGGGCAACGGCGCCAACACCGGCGCGAGCATCGAAGGCGGCAAATACATCACCAAGCGCGTCTATGTGGGCGCCCGCCAGTCCACCGCCGGCGGCGGCACCCAGGCCCTGGTGCAGATCGACATCACCAAGCGCCTCAAGGCCTTCACCACCGTGGGCAGCGGCGGCCCCGTCACCGGGGCCCCCACGCCCGCGAACGACCCCGGCAGC
>CAXUBM010000485.1:296-2154 GCA_964249235.1 uncultured Acetobacteraceae bacterium
GGGCTGAAGTACCAGTTCCGCTACTGACCGGGCCGGGCGCTGCCCTGGACCCGCTCGGGCCAAGGCCGCGGCCCCGGATGGCGAAGCCCCGGATGGCGAAACTTGCCCTTGCCTCTTTGGCCGCGAACCCCTCCGCTACGCGTCGTCGGCAGAGCGGAGACAAGGCCGTGCGACTTCGTCCCCTCCGATCGGCGTTCCTGTCCCTGATCGCCACCGCCGCGGCCGCCGCGCCGCCGCCGCCGCCTCGGCAGGCCATCCCCGCCGAGCGCTTCCTCGCCTCGCTCGGCATCAACACCCACATCGACCAGGGCTACGACGAGACCGCCTATGTCGACCCCGTCCGCTATCTCGGCGTCACCCAGATCCGCGACGGCGCCCGCCATGCCGACCGCGACATCGACCTGCACCAGAAGACCGGCGTCCGCTTCACCGTGAGCGGCGGCGGCGACCTCGATGGCCTGCTCGCCACCGCCCGGACTCTCGCCCGCGCCCACGCCCTGCTCGCTGTGGAGGGCCCCAACGAGCCCAACAACTTCCCAATCCGCTACGGCGGCCGGCAGGGCGGCGGCCCCGGCCACAGCTGGATCCCGATCGCCCTCTTCCAGCGCGACCTGGCGCGCCGCGCCAAGGCCGACCGGCTCCTGGCGCCGTTTCCGATCTTCGGGCCCTCCGAGGTCGGCGCCGAGACGGACGATGTCGGCCTGCAGTTCCTCACCATTCCCAAGGACGTCGCCACCACCACCGCCCTGCCGCCCGGCACCCGCTTCGCCGACTTCGCCAATGTCCACAACTACGTCAGCGGCAACGTCCATGGCTGGATCGACAACCAGGCCTTCGACGCCGCCGACCCCGTCGTCGACGGACGCTGGGACGGCCTGCACGGCAATTACGGCCTCACCTGGCACGCCCACTACCGCGGCTACGCCGACCAGGACCTTCCCGACCTGCCGCGCGTCACCACCGAAACCGGCTGGGATTCGGTCTCGGATCCCGGCGGCGAGCATGCCCAGGCCGCGGTGCTGACCGACGTCTACCTGTCGCAGTTCAAGCGCGGCTGGGCCCACACCTTCATCTACGAGCTGCGCGACGGCGAGGGCGGCGCCGGCCACCAGGGCCTCTACGACGGTGCCCGCCCCAAGCTCGCCGCCACCTGGCTGCACAACCTTACCGCCATCCTCGCCAGCCACGGCGGCCACGCCCGCCCCGCCAGGCTCGCCTACGGCATCGACGGCCAGCCCTCCACCGTTCACGACCTGCTCCTGGCCAAACGCGACGGCCGTCTCGACCTGGTCGTCTGGGACGAGCGCGTCCACGGCACCGACCGGGTCACCGTCCGCCTCGCCCACCCCGCTTCCCAGATCGCTCTCTACGACATCGGCCGCGGCGCCGCCCCCATCAGCAGGGCCAGGGCGGTCACCACCATCCCGCTCACCCTGTCGGATCACGCGGTCATCCTGGAGATCGCCCCCTGATCCCCTGGGGTCCAGGGGCTCCGCCCCTGGCAGGTCGAGGGCAGAGCCCTCGCCTCCCTTGTCAGATCTTCGCCGACACCGAAGAGAAAGTGCTCCACCCCGCCTGCGTGTCCGCGCCTCGCGCCTCCTCGCATCGCCATGAACTCAACCCGGGTCCCTCGGCCCCGTTCAGCCTCCGCCCACAATGGACGTTCCCCATGCTCGCACATCTCCCCGCCACCGTCGGCCGCGCCCTTGCCCCGCTTCGAGCCGGCACCGGCGCCCTGACGCTTGCCGACGCTAACCTCGCCCCGCCCGGCCACACGATCGGCGCGCTGCCCCTCGAAAGCCCCGCCTTCGCCGAGGGCGGTGCCATTCCCGAGCGCCATAGCGAGGACGGCCACGGC
>CAXUBM010000486.1:0-539 GCA_964249235.1 uncultured Acetobacteraceae bacterium
GACAGTTGACTCGTCGCAACCACAGAACACGACGAGAACCCAGCCGCCGGCGCCAGCGCCGCCCGGCCAGACGCGAGCGCCAGGATCACCGCCAGGTCACCCGACAGCTCGATCGCGAGCGCGTCGGGCGATCCCGCGTCCGGAGTCAACACCACAGCCGAGATCAGCGCCCGTAACGCTTCCGCCGCCTCCGAGCGGATCGCCGGCTCGGACAAAGACCCTTCCAGAGCCGCCACCTTATCGCGATAGAGCTCTGCGGCGTTCGGATGCAACCGTAGAACCGGGGCAGGGAGGTCGGAGTTCTTGATGTCCGCCGCGAGTGACGCCTGCTCGCGCTCCAGCGCGTCGAGCCGTTCTCCGAGCGTCCGGTTCCACGCCCCGTTCTCGATCGAGTCGACGATCCCGGCAATGCGACGCTCGACCTCGGCTAGGCGGGTCGCGGACGCCGAGTGCCGGCTGGCGGCCGTCTTGCGCAGCCGCACCGTCTCCGCCTCGAACTCCCGCACGAAGGCTGCCACTAAGTCAGGGGTGAGCATACG
>CAXUBM010000486.1:549-2152 GCA_964249235.1 uncultured Acetobacteraceae bacterium
CCCCAGCACGCGTCGCTCGAGCGACTGGCGCGTGATCGTCGCGCTGTTGTCGCAGGTGCCCTTGCCGCGACGCGTCGCGCAGCCATACCGGTCCTTGCCGATCACCGTGTAACCGCCGCCGCAGCCGCTACACTTGAGCAGGCCGCTCAGCAGGAAGAGCGGACGATGCGTGCGGTTCAGGACGGCCCCGGCTGCGGTGGTCTGCGGTCCGAGGGCGGTGGCAGTCTGGCGGGCTTTGGCGCGACCCCAGACGTCTTGTTCGACGATCCGGAGCGCCGGCACCTCGACCACCTCCCACTGGCTCTGGTCGTTGACGCGCGCCACCCGGCGGCCGGTGCGCGGGTCCTTGAGGTAGGAACACCGCTTCCAGGATAGGCGGCCGACATAAAGCGTGTTGTTCAGCAGCCCCGTGCCGCGGTCGACGTGACCGCGGATCGTTGTGTCGTTCCAGGAGCGGCCGCCCGGTCCGGGCACACCCTCCTGGTTGAGATCGTGGGCGATGCGCCGGGCAGACAAGCCGCCGGCATAGGACGCGAAGACGCGTCGGACGATCTCGGCCTCGTCGGGGTTGACCCGGCGCTCGCCGGCCTCGCGCACGCCAGGAGCGGGCGGGACGACGTCGTAGCCGTAGGCGAGGCCGCCGGGCATGCGCCCGGCCCTGGCCCGGCCGAGCTGGCCGCGCCGGGTTTTCTCGCGCAGGTCCGACAAGGTCATCTGCGCCATGGTGCCCATGATGCCGACATGCATCTGGGTCAGCTGGCCCATGCCGGTCGCGTGCACCGCGATGCGGCGGAACGACAGCCGGTCGAACAGGTCGGCGACATCCGACAGCTTGCGGCCGAGACGGTCGACGGCCTCGCACACCACCACGTCGAACTGGCCCGCCTCGGCGTCGGTCATCAACCGCGTCAGGCCGGGGCGGAACCGGCTGGCGCCGCTGACCGCCGCGTCCTCGTAGCTGTGCGACAGCGTCCAGCCCTGGCGCTCGATGTAGCGGCGGCAGACCTCGCGCTGGTCGGCGATCGACGCCTCGCGCTGGTTCTCGCTGCTGTAGCGGGCGTAGATGACGGCGCGCATCGACGGGCTCCGGATGGGGGCAGGGGAGGCTAGCGGTGGATCGGGCCTGCAGTCACCGGATCTCGGCCGCGTCTGGTCAAGCAGCGGGAAGGGCAGGGGCGTCCGGCGCCGCCCCGGACCGGCTATGGAGCTCGCGGGCGGCTTGCCGGGCCAGGAGGCGCACCAGCTCGAGGAGGGCGGCTTGGCCGACCGCGTCCTTGGCCGGGGC
This sequence comes from uncultured Acetobacteraceae bacterium, assembly GCA_964249235.1. Classification (GTDB taxonomy): domain Bacteria; phylum Pseudomonadota; class Alphaproteobacteria; order Acetobacterales; family Acetobacteraceae; genus CAXTPV01. The sequence goes on from CAXUBM010000486.1 coordinate 1,835, forward strand.
GGTGGACGCCGTGTTCTCCAGATCCGGAAGCGAACGACGCTGGCTCATCGCCTCAGTGAGCTGTCACGCGTCGCCGGCGGGAACCGTCCGAGCCGAGCCGTTTCAGATCAACGGCTTACGCGCGTGACACCGAGATGCGTGACACCGCCCGGCAACCCAAGGCATAGACTAAGACGAGAAACTAGAACGGCATTCCATGGTCAGATGGCGAGGGCAGAGCGGGTCGATCTGGAGAAGCGCCGGCGCATACTGGACGCGGCTGCCAGCTTGTTCGCGGCGCACGGCTACGCGGCGACGACGCTGACGATGATCGCCCAC
>CAXUBM010000487.1:0-2145 GCA_964249235.1 uncultured Acetobacteraceae bacterium
CTGTCGGCGGTGCTGCGCGTCTACAACCGCCACGGCCGGCGCGACAACATCTACAAGGCGCGCATCAAGATCCTGGTGGCGGCGCTGGGCGCCGACGCCTTCGCCCGCGAGGTCGAGGCGGAGTGGGGCGCCATGGACCGCGCGGCGGTGGACCTGCCCGACACCGAGCTCGCCCGCCTCCGCGGGGCCTTTGGCGATGTGCCCTTCGAAGACCTGCCGCCGGTCTCGCCGGCGTTCGAGGCCGCGCGCAAGGCCGACCCGGTGCTCGCGCGGTTCGCGCGCAACAACGTGCAGCCGCACAAGGTCGCCGGCTACGCCATCGTCAACGTCTCGCTCAAGGCGCCCGGCGAAGTCCCCGGCGACGCGACCTCCGACCAGATGGACGCCATCGCCGACCTGGCCGAGCGCTTCGGACATGGCGAAATCCGGGTGACGCACGAGCAGAACCTGGTCCTGCCGCACGTGAGGCTGGACGACGTCGCCGCCGTGCACGCGGGCCTGTCCGCCATCGGGCTGGCGACGGCCAACATCAGCCTGGCCAGCGACATCATCGCCTGCCCGGGACTGGACTACTGCGCGCTCGCCAACACGCGCGCTATCCCCGTGGCCCAGGGCATCGCGACCCGCTTCGCCGCGCCCGACGTGGCCGAACACATCGGCGAGCTGAAGATCAAGATCAGCGGCTGCATCAACGCCTGCGGTCACCACCACGTCGGCCACATCGGCATCCTGGGGGTGGACAAGAAGGGCGAGGAGTTCTTCCAGCTCACCCTCGGCGGTTCGGGCGCCCAGGATGCGTCGCTCGGCGACGTGCTCGGCCCCGCCCTGGCCTACGACCAGGTCACCCCCGCCGTGGACGCCCTGGTCGAGGCCTATCTTCGAGAACGCCGCGGCGCCGAGCGCTTCCTGGACACCTACCGCCGCGTGGGCCTCGCCCCGTTCAAGGCCGCCGTCTATGCCGAAGCTCATTAGCCGGGACGGCCCGGCGGCCTTCGCTGAGGCGGCGGACCCGTTCGTGCTCCTCGCCGACGACGAGGAGCCCCGGGCGGACGCGCGCGACGTGATCGTCTCCTTCACGCGGTTCCAGGCGGAAGGAGAGGCGCTCCTGGCCGAAGGACGGCGGGTCGGCGTGCGGCTACGGCCTGACGAGCCGGTGGAGGGTCTCGCCTACGACCTGCCCCGCCTGGCGCTGGTCGCTCTCGACTTTCCGAAGTTCCGCGACGGCCGCGCGTTCAGCGCCGCCGCCCTGCTTCGCGAGCGCTACGGCTACGCGGGTGAAATCCGCGCGGTGGGCGAGGTGCTGCGCGACCTGGCCAAGGACATGGTCCGCTGCGGCTTCGACGCCTTCGAGCCGGCGGATGGCTCCAGCCCGGAGCAGTGGGCCCGGTCCGCGTTCCGGTTCCGCCACGTCTACCAGTCCTCAGCCGACGGCCGCCCGCCGGCCAGCCGCGAGCGGACGGGAGAGGCCTGATGCCCTTCGAAGCAGAACTGCCATCCAAAGCCCTCCCGCTCGAAGGGGGAGGGTTGGGTGAGAGTGCCCCCGCCGGTGTCGAAGCGGAAAGCGCGCGAGACGGCGCCGCCTCCGACCCTCTTCCAGACGCGTCGCGCAAACACCCCCTTCCCAACCTCTTCGAGGGGGAAGACCTCGAGAGCCTGAACGAGCGCCTGCGCGAGGCCCCGCCCGAGACGGTGCTGAAAACGGCGCTGGCCGCCCACCTCGGCCGCATCGCCATGGTGTCCTCGTTCGGCTCGGAGTCGGCGGTCCTGCTGCACATGCTGAGCCGCATCGGCCCCGCCACGCCGGTGCTGTTCCTCGACACCGGCCACCTGTTCGGCCAGACGTTGGACTACCGCAAGCGCCTGGCCGCCGAGCTGGGGCTGACGGACGTGCGCGACCTGCGTCCGGCCTACGCCGACCTCGCGACCCAGGACCCCAAGGCCGACCTCTACAAGGCCTCCACCGACGCCTGCTGCGCCGTCCGCAAGGTGGCTCCGCTGGACCTCGGCCTGCGCGGCTTCGACGCCTGGATCACGGGCCGCAAGCGCTTCCACGGCGGCTCGCGGCTGCACCTGCCAGTGGTGGAGGCGGTCGAGGGCAAGGTGAAGTTCAACCCCTTGGCCAGCTTCGGCAGGGCGGAGCTCGAG
>CAXUBM010000488.1:0-2145 GCA_964249235.1 uncultured Acetobacteraceae bacterium
GCCCGACACCGCTTATCCCGATCGGCGACATCCGCGCCGATCGCCGGCAAGCACGCGCCCAGCAAAGCCACGTCGGTCTGCTCCGCGAGCAAACTCTTGATCCGCGCTATGGCCTGCGACACACGCCAAAAAGGAGGCGGCCGCGGCCGGTAGACAGCCGCTAGCTCCTCGGAAACCCGCAGCAGCTTCAGGCAGGCCCGCATCAAGTCGGCGCCGTCGCCTCCTCTGCTGGCAGACTGCCCTTCCGACCGCCCGCCTGCAAAAACCTCGCGGCCCAACTGCGGTCGCCTTTCGAGCCAGTCGGCTGTCGCCCGCATCTGTTCGCGCCCGACGAGCTGCCGTCGCAAAGCCTCGGCTTCGCTGAGCGCCGCTTTCGCCTCGGCCGCATCCGCCGGCAGCAGCAGGCGGGACCGAAGCTGGGTCAGCGTGGCGGCCATCACCAGCCAGTCGCCCCAGCGCGAGAGCAACGGCAGCTGCCCGTCCGGCCGCGCCGCCTCCAGCGCGTCGACGAATGACTGGGTCAGCGCCGCGATCGGCAGTTTGGCCAGATCGATCTTGTGCGCCCGCGCCATCTCCAGCAGCCAGTCGAGCGGGCCCTCAAACCCTTCGGCCGATAGCACCGGCGCGTTGCCTCGAGAGGGCGGTCGGGGCAGGTCCTCCCAGGATGTGGGGTGCGGACTCACGGGCGGGACGTCAGCGACGAGGGTGGCGGCTTCGGTCACGTCGGCTCGTAGGTTGGACGCACCTCGAAGAGGAGCGCCGGCCAAGCAAACGCCAGGTATTTCAGTGCGCGCCACGGCGTCCAGTCGGCCGACCAGAAGCTCACCCGCAAATGTGCCTCCGGTTCGTCGCCTTCCGCTGCATTGGCCTGGACCCTAACGACGTCCTCGGCGACGTGGCGCAGCGCCTCGGTCGTGCCCCAATGCTCCCACAGCCAGGCCAGCGCTCGCGGCTCGTCCGGCCCGAGGAGCAGGATCTCGGTCGGCACCGGTATTAGGGCATGCAGGTCGAACGAGCAGGCTTGGCTGTGGCCAACGCGCGCAGCCGCCAACTCGTGCCGGCGTCCGACAGCATCGCGCAGCTGCCGCGCGAAGATATGCGCCCCGGCGACGCTGAGGCTGCGCTGTTCCGAGGCGACCAGCAGGTGGAAGTAACTCTCCTCCATCCGCTCAAGGTCGAGGTGCCAAGGGATGACACCGGCGCCCGCTGCCGCCTGCCGAAACCGCCCAACCGCGGCGGCCGTACCGCTGACGCTGAGCCGATGGTGCAACCAGTCCGGCGTCGGCTGCCGCATCGTTTGGTGTGTCTCGGCCGCAGAGCAACCGGACTGACGATCGAGCAACCCGTCAACCTGGCCTCGCGGCCTGACGACGGCCGGATCGGCCTGAGGTTCAGTCGGAGCGTCCTCAAGGCTGTCCGCCGCGACGCCCGTTCCGGGCGGGACGTCAGACGAGGGCGCGGTGCGACGGGTCGCCTGACTGTTGAGCCACCCGAGCAGGGCGTCGGCGGCTTTGGTTGCCTTGCCGGCGGCGGAGCCTGTCACGCCAGGTCGGCCGGCTCGAACGCGGCGCCAACTCGCCTCGAGTGAGACCGAAGCGGCCGTGGCGTCCGGCGGGCGAGGATACGGCGCACCGCGTCGGTGCCGAGGCGGCTGTGCTCGACGTTGCCCCAGCGGTCGATTTTGCGGAACACCGGCCCGAAGCTGGTGGCCGAGACGCGCAGCCACTCCTGCAGCGCGTGCACGGGGCATTTGGCGAGGTCGGGGTGACGGGACAGACGGACCTCTCGCCAGACGCCGTTCGCGCCGACACGCAGCATGCATCCTGCAGCGGTCATGCGAAGGACCTCGGCGTCGAGGCTGACGACAGCCGCCCGGCCAAGGCCCGCGTCCTGCATCAGCTGGAGCAAGGCGCGGTCGCGCAGTCCAGCCAGGTCGCCCGGGCAGTTGGCGACCATCCGCGCCAGCTTTGCCGAGGAGGGCGGCGGGTCGCGGCGCGGGGCGGCTGCGCGACGGATCGCCTTCAGCGCAGTCTTGACGAGCGGATCGGTGCGCGGTGCGGCAAGGCCGCTTCGCTGGTGCTGGTCGGTGATCGCCGCCAGGTGGCGCGCGATAGAACCCGGGCTGAGCCGCGTCGACGCGGCGGC
>CAXUBM010000489.1:0-877 GCA_964249235.1 uncultured Acetobacteraceae bacterium
GGAGAGGGGCATGTCGGCCGTCGCGTTCCCGCTGCTCGCGCCGATCGCGCCGACGGCCGCAGCGCAGCCCTCCAGGACATCGGGCGGGGGCATGAGCTTCGGCGAGGTCCTGTCCTGTCTGAACCCCCTGCAATATGTGCCGGTGGTCGGCATGATCTACCGGGCGGTGACGGGCGACACGATCCCCGACGGTGTGCGGGAGGTGGGATCGCTGGTGTTCAGCGGGCTGACCAGCGGGCCGGTGGGGATCGGGATCTCGCTCGGGGTAGGCGCCGCGGAGCGGGCGGTGGGGTTCGACGAGGAGAAGTTCGGGCAGAGCGTGCTGGCGGCGGTCGGTGTCGGACACTCGGGCGGAGTGCCGGCGGCGCGGGCGGAAACGGCAACAGCGGCGGCAGCACCGGCGACGGGCGCGTTCAGCGTCGCGGAGCTGGCGCAGTTCGGGATCACCAGAGCCGCGGACGGAACGATATCGGGACGCGGGCTCACGGGCGCCGATGCGCTGAACGCGGCGGAGTTGGGGCGGGTAGCGACCACCGCCTATGCGAAGGCGGGCGCCCTGCTGGCCGCATGACCCGGGCTTGGGTCACGACCCGGCGGGTGCGGGCGGAGCCCGTCTCTGCCGAACGCCGTGATGGCCGGGTGCGGAACTCGTAGACATGCCTGAGGCCCGCAAGCCGGGCTGCGGGGTCTTCGGGGTCTTCGGGTTCGGACATGGTGGGCCGTGGGGTTGATCGGAGCGGGTTCGCTCGTGGGTCTAAGCCCCGACAGTGGTCCGCTCGGAGCGGCCGGCCGCGGCCGAGATCGGCGGCCACCGCGCGGCCGTTGTGCCGGGCGATCCAACCGGGCAGTTCGCGCCCGGCAATCGGCGCGTGGACGC
>CAXUBM010000489.1:887-2144 GCA_964249235.1 uncultured Acetobacteraceae bacterium
TCCCGAGCATTAGGCCTGATTTTGTGACAAAGCCGGCGGTCTTGGCGCGCCGCAACGCGCGCAAGGCCTCGACGTCGATGGCCTGGCTCTGCTCGGGGCTGAGGGGTGCCCCGGGAGCCGGCCCGTTGGCGGTTGGCCATGCCGAGGGCGGCGGCAAGGGTCGTCATCTGCCGACAGGCGGACATTGCCGGCGAGGCTGTCCACGCCGGCCATGGCGCGAACGGCGCGCCACCAGTCGTGTGCGGCGAAGGAAGCGGCAGGCGACCTCCCTTACAGGCGGATGCGCTCCTCGAGCAGGAAGACGTGGCGGTTGGCGGGCGGGGTGCCCCGCACTGTGCTCGCATCGGGCAAACTCACGTGTATCGTGCACTAGGTGCGTTAACTCGGGTGCGGGCGTCTTTGAGAGTGCAGAACACATACGACCTCGATGCGCTGGCTTCGGCCCTGCTCGACTTGGCCGGGGCGCTGAATTCCCGGCGGCAGGACGAGATGCTGCTGCGCGAGGCGGGGGTGACCCTCGACAGGGCGTTGTTCGCGCTGCTGGCGCGGCTCGGGGAGGCGGGTTCGCTGGGCATCGTCGAGCTCGGCGAGCAGGTGGGCCGCGACCACTCGACGATCAGCCGGCAGGTGGCGCGGCTGGAAATGCAGGGGCTGGTGAAGCGGGGGCGCTCGCCAAGCGACGGGCGGATACGCGAGGTGCTGATCACGGCGGCGGGGCAGCGCACGGTGACCGCGATCGCGCAGGCGCGGCGACGGCTGCTTGACGCGTTGCTGGCCGGGTGGAGCGACGAGGAAAGGGCAGCGCTGGCGCGTCTGAACGGGCGGCTTGCCGACGCGATGATGGCGGCGGTCGGCGTGGAGCGAAGTCGGCGCGAATGAACGCTTGTGCCCGCTGGGGCGACGTTCCGACGCGAGGCGGCGATCATCCCCTGCGAGCGGGTCGAGGAGGGATGAAGGCGCTCCGGCGGGACGTCGTCGCGCGACGAACGCGTCCGGGCGGGGTGCCCCGGAGCGGGCGACGAGACCAGGCCGATCAGGAGTGACGGCCGCCCGGGCGCTGCGCGTCCTGGGGGTGACGCGGGGAGTGACGTGCGGGCCAAGGTGCGGCATCGACCTGCTGCCGATCGCGTTTTCACGCCGGGGCGGGACTGCGCTGCCGGGGTTTGCTCGCGACGGGGCCGCTGGCCTGCAGGTTCGGGCTGCGGCACGCGGTGGACGCGGACCATGTCGCGGCGATCCGCAACGTCACGCGCGAGC
>CAXUBM010000490.1:0-2141 GCA_964249235.1 uncultured Acetobacteraceae bacterium
GTCCGGCGCCGCCGGGGGGGCCACCGAAGCCGCCCGGACGCGGCGCACGCGGCGCCGGACGCGCCTGCGCCGTGCTTTCGTCGACCGACAGCACTTCCGCCACCTGCCGGCCTTTCGGCCCCTGGCCGATACGGACACGCAACGTGGCCCCCTGGCTCACGCTATCGTGTCCCGACTGCGCGAGCGCGTTCGCATGCAGGAACACGTCGCCGGTTCCGTCCGCCAGTTCGACGAAGCCGAAACCCTTCTCCGGGTTGAACCACTTGACGCTCGCGTCGACGTCCGGTCCCGAAGCGATCACTTGCGAGCGGGGGGCGCCGCCGCCGGGTCCGCCGAACCCGCTTCGCGGCGGTCCACCACCCAGGGGCCGGTCGCCGAATGCTGGAGGAGCGCCGAAATTGTCGTCGTCGAAGCCGCCGCGGCGAGGCGAACGGGCGCTGCGGTCGGTTCTGCTGTTTCTCAAAGTGGTCAATCCCGAACGTATGATGAGAGGTCGGTCCGCGCTTGCAATCGGGTGGTCCTGACGAAAGCCTGTCCTTCGAAATGGCCGTCCACGCGTTCCTGGCTACAGCCTTAGCATAAAGGAGGCGTCGCGGTGCGACAAATCAGCGTCAGGACCGGTGCCGCCCGGCCCCGCCCGCTTTGCCTTGAACGCCGGCCCGCCTATGAAGACAGCGCGCCCGCGGTCGGGCAAGGAGATCGTCGAGTGTCAGGTCGAGCGTCGCGCCGCAACGTGCTGATCATGGCGGTCCTCTGTGCGGCTCCGACGGTCGCCCGCGCCCTTCCGCCCGAGGATCCCAATGCGATCTTCACCATCGAGGGCGAGAACGACGCCGCCTCCACGCTGAAGGGCACCTCCGACCAATACTACACCTCCGGCGAACGCCTGGCGTTCACCACCCCCACCGACGATGCCGGCGTCGCCCGCCCGATCCAGAACCTCGGCCACATGATCTGGGGCGACGGCGTCCAGCGCGTCGAGATCGACCTCAGCCAATCGATCTTCACCCCGCGCGACACCCAGATCTCGCCGCCCGACCCCGACGACCGCCCCTATTCGGCCGACCTGATCGCCGGTTTCCATCTCCTGACCGACAAGGACACCAGCCGCAGTTTCGTCGGCGTCGACCTCGGCGTGCTCGGCCCCTACGCCCAGGGCGAGGAGGTCCAGAACGGCTTTCACGACCTGATCGGCGACACCCGCAACCAGGGCTGGGACTATCAGCTCCCCAACTCCCCGGTGTTTCAGGTCGACGCCGGCCGCATCTGGCGCCTGCCGATCTACGAGGTGTACGGCATCTCCGCCGACGCCCTGCCGCACGCCGCCGGCGTCGTCGGCCGCCTGCGCGACGAGGTCATGCTCGGCGGCCAGCTCCGGCTCGGCCAGGGTCTCGACGCCGACTACGGTGTCGCCAGGATCGAGCCTGGCATGAACGGCTTCGACGCTTATGTGAGGCGCAGACCCGTCACCTGGTATGTCTTCGGCGGCGTCGACGGCCAGGCCGTCGCCTTCGACGAGACCATCGACGGCAGCACATTCCGCAACCCGAGCCCGCACGCCGACCGCATCTGGGACGTGGGCGAGATCGAGGCGGGCGCGGCCGTCATCTACCGCGGCGTCAAGCTCTCCTACTCGCAGACCTGGCAAACACAGGAGTTCACCGGTGCCCGCTCCGGCCTCTTCAACTTCGGTTCCGCGACCCTGTCCTTCAAATTCTGAGTGCGACGGGCGGCCGTGATCGCGTCGCGCATCTTCACCGTCCTCGCCGCCGCGTCGCTCGTCGCCGCCTTCGCGCTGGCGACCGTGATCCCGCCGCTGATGCCCCTGGGCCAGGTGTTGCTCGACGCAGACCGGCACATCCTGGTCGCCCTGCAGGCGTCGGTCACCGACCTCTCGGCCGACGCCTGGAGCGGCGTCGCCATGCCTTGCCTCGAACGCCCGGCCTGGCTCCTGCCCGCCATGGTCGGCATCGTCTTCGCGGGCCTGGCATTGAGCACTCGGCCCAGGCGCGCCGGTCACAAGCGACGGCGCAGCAACTAGTTCGCGGCGCCGCCGCCCGCCCCGCTCGGGCCTAGACTCCGGACCCCATCACCTGATCGACCGCCCGCGCCACCACGGCACGCTGCGTGGCGTGGTGGCG
>CAXUBM010000491.1:0-2140 GCA_964249235.1 uncultured Acetobacteraceae bacterium
CCTCGGAGCCGCCCGCGACGCCACCGCACTGCCCGTGCTGCGCAAGGACTTCATCCTCGACCCCTGGCAGGTCTGGGAAAGCCGCGCCGCGGGTGCGGACTGCATCCTCCTGATCGTCGCCGCCCTCGACCCCCTCCAGCTCGCCGACCTCGCCGCCCTGGGCCGCTCGCTGACGCTGGACGTCCTCGTCGAGATCCACAACGAAGCAGAACTCGCCGCCGCGCTCACGCTCGACACCCCCCTGATCGGCATCAACAACCGCGACCTTCGCTCGCTGCGCACCGACCTCGCCGTCACCGACCGCCTCGCCCCCCTCGTCCCCTCCGGCCGAACCGTGGTCTCCGAGAGCGGCATCCGCACCCACGACGATCTCCGTCGTGTCGCCGCCCGCGGCGCCGCCAGCGTCCTCGTCGGTGAAGGCCTGCTCCGCCAGCCCGACCTCGAAGCCGCCACCCGAAGCCTGCTCGGCCGCCCGTGACCGGCCTGACCCACATCGACGAGCACGGACGCGCCGCCATGGTCGACGTCGCCGCCAAGCCCGAGACGGCCCGCACCGCCACCGCCGCCTGCCGCGTCGTCATGCGCCCCGAAACCCTCGCCCTGATCCTCGACGGCCAGGTCGCCAAGGGCGACGTCCTCGCCGCCGCCCGCATCGCCGGAATCATGGCCGCCCAGCGCCCCGCCGACCTCATCCCGCTCTGCCATCCGCTGCCGCTGACGCGCGCCGCCCTCGACCTCGCCCCCGCCTCCGACGGCGCCGCCATCGAGGTCCGCGCCACCGTCGCCACCACCGGCCGCACCGGCGTCGAGATGGAGGCTCTGTGCGCCGCCTCTGTCGCCGCCCTCACCATTTACGATATGTGCAAGGCCGTCGATCGCGCGATGCGGGTCGACGGGTTGCGCGTGATCGAGAAGTCGGGCGGCCGTTCGGGCGCCTTCACTCAGGATTAGGGGTTTGCCGGTGGCGAAAGGCGACAAGAACGGCGCGAACGGCGTCACGGCCGCGATGCCGGTCACATCCGGCCCGAACGCCGGCAACGGCCAGCGAGATCACCAGCTTTCCCCCGACCGCCTCCGCCGCGCCTGGGCCGACATGCTGCTGATCCGCCGCTTCGAGGAACAGGCCGGCGCCCTCTACGGCATGGGCCTGATCGGCGGTTTCTGCCACCTCTATATCGGCCAGGAAGCCGTCGTCGTCGGCCTCCAGACGGCGCTCGAGCCCGGCGACCAGGTCGTCACCTCCTACCGCGACCACGGCCACATGCTCGCCACCGGCATGGACCCCAAGGGCGTGATGGCCGAGCTCACCGGCCGCGCCACCGGCTACTCGCGCGGCAAGGGCGGCTCGATGCACATGTTCTCGCGCGAGCAGAACTTCTTCGGCGGCCACGGCATCGTCGGCGCCCAGGTCCCGATCGGCACCGGCCTGGCCTTCGCCAACCGCTACCGCCAGAACAAGTCCGTCTCCGTCACCTATTTCGGCGAGGGCGCCTCCAACCAGGGCCAGGTCTTCGAAGCCTTCAACATGGCCGCCTTGATGAAGCTCCCCGCCGTCTACGTCATCGAGAACAACCGCTATGGCATGGGCACCGCCGTGGAGCGCGCGTCAGCCTCCCGCGACCTGTCCCAGAACGGCGCCCCCTGGGGCATTCCCGGCCGCCGCGTCGACGGCATGGACGTCACCGCCGTCCACGAGGCCGCCGCCGAAGCCCTCGCCCACTGCCGCGCCGGCCACGGCCCCTTCCTCATCGAAGCCCAGACCTACCGCTACCGCGGCCACTCGATGTCGGATCCCGCCAAGTACCGCACCCGCGACGAGGTCGAGGAGATGCGCTCCGGCCGCGACCCCATCGAGAACGCCAAGCGCCGCCTGGTCGAACTCGGCCTCGCCGAGGACGACCTCAAGGCCGAGGAAACCGCCATCCGCAAGCGGGTCGCCGAAGCCGTCCAGTTCGCCAAGGACAGCCCCGAACCCGACCCCGCCGAGCTCTGGACCGACGTCCTGGTGGAGGCTCGCCCATGACCGACATCCTCATGCCGGCCCTTTCCCCCACCATGACCGAAGGCAAGATCGCCCGCTGGCTGAAGAAGGTCGGCGACGAGGTCGCTCCCGGCGACGTGCTCGCCGAGATCGAGACCG
>CAXUBM010000492.1:0-1259 GCA_964249235.1 uncultured Acetobacteraceae bacterium
GGTTGGCGAGGAGCCGCTGGACGCGGGCGATGGTCATGGCGCCGCTCCAGCGCAGGCCGAAACAATGGTCGGTGGTGACCATGCCCGCGCGGCGGACCTGCCCGCGCAGCACGCGCGTCCAGGCGTGCAACGCGCGCTCGGGCAGAGTGTGCGGGCCGTCGCCGAGGGGGGCGGCGGGCTCGGCGGGAACGCGGACGGCGCGCAGGCCGAACTCGCGGCCGATCTCGAGGAGGAGACGGCCCACCGTGGGATGCAGGTGCATGTGCTTGTGGGCGTTGGCGTGGTCGAGGGCGAGGCCGGTGGCGGCGAAGGCCTCGAACTGGGCACGGATCTCGCGGGCGAGTTCGCGGCGGACGCGCCCGTCGGCGAAGTAGCGAAAGCCGCGCCGAGCCTGATCGGAACCGAACCATCCCGTCCTGTCGACGAGGTGCGGGATCTCGGTCGCGGGCAGGATGGCGCGGCCTTCCACGACGACGAGGTGCAGGCCGACGCGGAGGTCGGGATGGCGCTTGGCACGCCAGACGGCATCGGCGGCCGCGTCACCGGCGACCATGAGGCTGGCGGTGGTGAGCGCGCCCTCGGCGTGGGCGCGCTCGATGCCCTCGTTCACGTTCGTGGTGAGGCCGAAATCATCCGCACTCATGATGGCGGCGGATCCGGGGCCGCGGGCCACGGCGGAGTTCGCGCCGCGACGCGGGCCGACGGGCGGCGCCCCTGCTATGCCGCGGCTTTCCGATCCTTGAGGAACTGGAAGAACTCCACGCCCTCGCGCAGCCGCCGCTTCATCATGGTGGGCGAGGTGACCATCTCGCCCACGATCGAGGCGATCTTGGGGGCGCGGAAGTAGAAGCGCCTGTAGAAGGTCTCGACGCTGTCGTGGATTTCGGTGTGCGACAGGTGCGGGTACTGCAGCGGGGCGATCTGGACGCCGTGTTCGTCGATCAGTTCGGCGGCGTCGGCGTCGAACCAGCCGTTCTCGGTTGCCTGCCTGTGCAGGAAGGTGCCGGGATAGGGAGCGGCCAGCGAGACCTGCAGGGTGTGCGGGTTGATCTCGGTGGCGAAGCGGATCGTTTCCTGGATCGTCTGCTGGGTTTCGCCGGGAAGGCCGAGGATGAAGGTGCCGTGGATGCGGATGCCGAGCTCGTGGCAGTTCTTCGTGAACTCGCGGGCGACCTCGATGCGCATGCCTTTCTTGATGTTGTGCAGGATCTGCTGGTTGCCGCTCTCGTAGCCGACGAGAAGCAGGCGCAGGCCGTTGT
>CAXUBM010000492.1:1269-1812 GCA_964249235.1 uncultured Acetobacteraceae bacterium
TTCGGTAACTCGCGGGCGATGAAGGCGACTTCGGCGGCGACGTGGCGGGGCGTGCGGGTGCGGTAGCTGTGACCGCCGACGGTTTGCGGCCAGAGGCAGAAGGTGCAGCGGGACTTGCAGCCGCGTCCGGTGTAGATCGAGACGTAGGGGTGCTGCAGGTAGCCGATGAAGTAGTCCTCGATGCGCAGGTTGTTCTTGTAGACTTCGGAGACGAAGGGGAGCTGGTCCATGTCCTCGAGGACCGCGCGCTCGCGATTGGCGGTGAGCGTGCCGTCGGGGTTGCGGAAGGTGATGCCGTCGATCTCGGCGAAGGGGCGGCCTTCGGCCACCTCCTTGATGGTGAAGTCGAACTCGTTGCGGGCGACGAAGTCGACCGCCGGCGCCCCGCGCAGGCTCTCGTTGGGCTGGACGGCGACCTTGGCGCCGACGAAGCCGATTTTAAGCGACGGTTTGGCCTCCTTGAGCGCGCGGGCGACTTCGGCGTCCTTCCCGAACGAGGGGGTGGAGGTGTGGATGACGACGAGGTCGCTGTCGCGGGCGGCG
>CAXUBM010000492.1:1874-2140 GCA_964249235.1 uncultured Acetobacteraceae bacterium
TTGCGTTGCGCGGAGAGGTGCAGCCGATGGCCGCGCCAGGCAACATGGCCGCCGGTGTAGCTGAGCAGGATGATGCCGAGCGACAAGCCGTCGCGGATCGGCGTGACCCAGAACGGGGTCAGGGCGCGGCCGCAGAGCAGCCGTTCGGCGGCGCCGCCGAGCCGGTGCCGCGCCGTCCAGACCAGGGCGAGGAGTGCGACCGACCACGGGGCGGCGAGGCTGAGGCCGGCGGCGATCAGGGCCCAGGCGACGGGTGTCTTCAGGGC
>CAXUBM010000493.1:0-1178 GCA_964249235.1 uncultured Acetobacteraceae bacterium
AGCGCGCCAAATCCGAACAGCTCGCCCGCATCCTCATCGAGGGCGCCGGCCTCGCCCGCCTCGCCGAGCTCGGCGCCGCGTGCCTGCGCCTGCGCGAACCCGACGCCACCGACGCCGACCTGGAGCGCGCCCGCGAAAAGCTCACCCGCGCCCCCATGGCCATCGTGATCGGCGGCCACATCGACCCCGCCCACCGCAAGATCCCCGAGGTCGAGCAGATCCTCTCGGTCGGCGCCGCGTCGATGAACCTCCTCAACGCGCTCCACGCCCTGGGCTTCGCCGGCAAATGGGTCACCGGCCCCAACGCCTACGACCCCCGCTTCGCCGAAGGCCTCGGCTTCAACCCGCCCGAACGCTGCTACGGCATGATCATGGTCGGCACGCCCGAACGCGACGAACAGCCGGCCATCCACGATCTCGACCCGTTCGTCAGGCGATGGGCCTGAAGCCGCCGAGCGGCTTCACCGGCTTCGGCCCGAAGCTCACCGACTTCTTCCACGACCTCGACCGCAATCAGAACAAGGCGTGGTTCACCGCCCATCGTGACCGCTACGAGGCCGAAATCCGTGAACCCCTGATCCGCCTCGTCACCTCGCTCACGCTGGCCTTCGCCGCCCACGACCTGCCGCTGCGCGGCGACCCGAAGACCTCGATCTTTCGCATCAACCGCGACGTCCGCTTCGCCCGGGACAAGCGCCCTTACAAGACGCAGGCCAGCGCCGTCTGGACCAGGGACGCCACCAAGGGCGCGCAAGGCCTGTTCTACTTCCAGATCGGCCTGGGCGGCGCCTTCGCCGCCGCCGGTTTCTACGCTCCCGATCCCGACCAGCTCCACGCCATCCGCACCGCCATCGCGGGCCGGCCGCACGCCTGGCTCGATGTGGAACGCGCCCTGGGCGCCCGCGATCTCGCTCTCTCCGAGGACCACAGCCTGACCCGCCTGCCGCGCGGCTTCGATGCCGACGCCGTCCGCGGCGTCGCCCACGCGATCCGCTGCACCTCGCTGGTCGTTTCCCGCCCGCTGACCGACGCACAGACCGGCCGCCCCGACCTCATCGACACCCTGGTCGGGGTGGCGGTCGGCGCGATGCCGCTCCTCCGGTTCGGCTGGCACGCCCTTTCGGGCCTGCCCCCAAAAAGAACATGAGAGGAGGCGCAGGAGCCCGGCCGTGGCGGGT
>CAXUBM010000493.1:1188-2136 GCA_964249235.1 uncultured Acetobacteraceae bacterium
ACTGGAACGTCCGGATCGACCATGGCCCGTTCACCGCCGTCTTCCGCCGCCCGCTCGCCTATCCCTCCGCGAAGAACCCGAGCAGCGCCGCCCCAACCTCCTCCGGGCACTCCTCCGCCAGGAAGTGCCCGGCCTCGATCTCCCATCCCTGCACCGAACCGTCGGCGCGCTGCCGCCAGAGCTCGACAGGGTCGTACCAGCCGCCGATCCGCCCGGCCGACCCCCACAGGACCAGCAGCGGGCATGCGATCCGCAGCAGGGCCAGCCGCCCCATCCGCTCCTCGGCCACGTCGCGATCGACCGCGTCGCGATAGGCGACGTTCAGGGCCGACATCGCCTCGCCGTCCGGCAGTCCGGCCAGGTAGTCGGCGATCGCCTGGTGGTGGAAATGCCCCGGCCCCGGATGCCCCGGCAGCGTTCCCGGCATCCAGATCTTCGGCTCCTCGTGCAGCAGCGCGTCGGGCTTGGGATGCGTCTGCGCGAACCAGAACATCCGGTACGTCGCCAGCGCGAAGGCCATGTCGTCCCGCTCGACCGCCTCCGGCGAGGGCACGATGTCGAGCAGCGCCAGGCGCCTCACCCGCTCCGGCCATCCCGTCGCCAGGCGTTGCGCCACCCGGCCGCCCTGATCGTGGCCGGCGATGCGGACGTCGCCGACGCCGAGCGCGTCGAGGAACGCCACCAGACGCCGTGCCGTGCTGTCGCTCGTCCCCGGCGGCGCGTTCGATCCGGCCGCCTGCCGCGATCCGCCGTAGCCCGGCAGGTCCGGGCAGATCACGTCGAACCCACCCGCCAGCATCGGCGCGACCGCATGCCACATCGCGTGCGTCTGCGGATGCCCGTGCAGGAGCACCACCGCGGACCCCCGCCCCGCGCGCCGGAACCTGATCGGCTCCCCGTCGACGGTGATCAGCGACGCGCCGTCGAACCCATCGAAGAACGTCACCG
>CAXUBM010000494.1:0-220 GCA_964249235.1 uncultured Acetobacteraceae bacterium
CCACCGCCCCGGCGCCACCGTCTCGATGCCCGTCAGCTGGCGCGAGGTCACCGCCGAGCTCGACCCGGCGCGCTTCACCGTCCGAACCGTTCCCAAGCTGCTGTCCCGCAAGGATCCCTGGGCCGACTACGACGCCGCCGCCAAGCCGCTGCCCAGGCTGCCTGGCCGCGGCTCCGCCTAGGCACCGGCGCCCGTGAAGCCGTCCCCGGCGGGTGCGGTC
>CAXUBM010000494.1:236-2130 GCA_964249235.1 uncultured Acetobacteraceae bacterium
ACCAGACCCGCCTCCCGCAGCAGCGCCCGCAACGTCGCCGCCGTGAACATCCGCAGCGACGCCGCCTCGCCGCCGACGCGAAATGTCCCGCGCCGCGTCTGCAGGATCCCGAGCGCCTCGTCCCGCCGTTCCTTGCGCATCAGCTCCGACACCAGGGCCACCAGGCTGTCCACGTAGACCGCCACCGTTCCGCCTGGCCGCACCCAGGACGCCAGTCTGCGCACCGTCCCCGCCTGGTCACGGCAGTAATGAAGCGACCCCATCGCCACCACCAGGTCCGCTTCGCCATCCGCCACCGCGGCGTCCTCCATGTCCGCCTCCACCAGTCGGAACGAACCGGCCGGCAACCCTCGCGCCCGCAGCACCTCGAGCATGCCCGGCGCCCTCTCGATCCCGGTCACGAAATGGCCACGCCCGATCAGCCGTTCCGCCTCGCGCCCCGTCCCGCAGCCCACGTCGACCACCCGCGCCGCGTGTGCCGGCAGCAGGCGGTCGATGAATTCCCGCGCCAGCGTCTCGTAAGCCCGCCGCGTCGACGGCGCCGCGAAACTCGCATCGTATTGGGCGGCGATCGCCGAATAGAGCTCCCGGCTGTCGGCGAATTCGTTCTCATCCATCGCGTCCTCCCGTCTCAACCCGGGACGTCGGCGATGAACCCGAATTCCTCCACCCGCCGGCGCACGCCGTAGAGACCGAGCAGCAATTCCTCCTCCCGCCACACCGTCCCGGCGTCGTAGGCCTTCGTCTGCGCTCGCAGATGCAGCACCCCGACCTTGTCGATGACCGCCATCCGGCTCCGCGGCGCCCCGAGCAGCCACGGCCAGACATAGTCGATCCCGTACCCGTGTCGTTGCCCCTGAAACACCGGGGCGCAGAGCCGAAGGGCCCGGTTCGTGAACACCGGCGCCATCGACTCCACGAACGAGGTGTAGCGCAACACCCTGCCCGCCTGTTGCCGCGTGATCCGGTGGGCGACGTAGCTTCCTTCCGCCAGCGACGGCTGCGCCAGCTCCAGTCCGTAATCCTCGCACGTGGCGAACAGCGCGTTGATGTCGCCCCAGGTCAGCATCAGGTCGTCGTCGGCGAACCAGACCCGCTCGTATTCCCAGAACGGGCTGTCGGTCGCGAACGCCGCGTGCGCCGCCATGCACTTGCCGATCCCCGTCCGCAGGCTCGAGAACTCCGCCGCCCCCACGTGCTCGTACTGGTCAGCCGGGCCGTAGAAGCTGACGCACAGATCCCACGTCCGATCCTCGTCGGAGATCGTCCGCGGCCATTGCAGGTGCAGCGAGCGCTGGTTGCCGAACACGATCACCAGATTGCGGCGCCGCTTGCCTTGCCGCTCGGGCCGGCGCGCGTCGATCGGAAACCCCGACATCGCAGACGCCAAGGTCTGCGCCGGCGTCGTCTCGGCCAGAACCAGGGTCTCCTCGGGCCGCGGCAGATGCGGCCCCGAAAGCACCAGCCCGAACTCGTCCCTGCTCACCCGGTCCAGCCGCGCCGTCGGCACGCCGTCTCGCCCGATCAGCAACAGCGCAGGCCCGCGCACCGCCCAGCTTGCCTCGTTGTGGTCCCGGTAGCCCGAGATCCGCCCGTCCGGGAGCAGCCGGACCTGCCGAGCGAACACCTGGCTCGCCGTGCCATATGTCCAGACCCGGTCGCAAAGGACCGACAGGTCCAGTTCGCTTCGTGCCAGGTCGTCGCTTCGCCGCTGCGGCGTGATCAGCCTGACGACGCTCATCCCGCCGCTCCCCACCGCGGCGCCGACCGCCCGCGCCCGGACCGGCGGTCCTGCCGATCAGACGGCTCCTGCGCCCGCTCGGCCATCCCCCGCGCCACGCGCGTCCCGAAGAGCCCGCGTTCCGAGCCGGCGACGATCGATCGCACTGCCCTG
>CAXUBM010000495.1:0-2118 GCA_964249235.1 uncultured Acetobacteraceae bacterium
CACCGAGCGCTTCGTGCAGCGCGGGCAGCGCCTCGGTGATCCGATCGGCCGGGAGAACCTCGCCGATCACCCCGGTCGAGGCCACGAACACCTGGGGCGCCGGGCAGCCCGCCAAGGCGGCGGCGGCCTGCGAGGGCGGGCGGATGCGTATCGTGACCTGGAACATCAACTCGCTTCGACTCCGGATGGGCCTGTTGGAGCGGCTGCGCGACGCGCTGTCGCCGGACGTGATCTGCCTGCAGGAGACGAAGGTGCCGGACGAGCTGTTTCCGGACCAGGGGCCGGCGGCTCTCGGCTACCCGCACGTCGCCCGGCGGGGGATGAAGAGCTATAATGGTGTCGCCATTCTGTCACGCCATCCGCTGACGCTGCGCGACGCGCCCGACTGGTGCGAGCGGGGCGACTGCCGTCACTTGCAGGTGACGGTGCATGGGCCGGGGACGCCGGTCGAGCTGCACGATTTCTACGTGCCGGCGGGCGGTGACGTGCCCGATGCGGCGGTGAACCCGAAATTCGCGCACAAGCTGGCGTTCGTGGACGAGGCGACGCTGCATTTCGGGGCGCGCGGGGTGGGCGAGCGGACGGTGCTGGTGGGCGACCTGAACATCGCGCCGCTGGCCACCGACGTGTGGAGCCACAAGCAGCTTCTCACGGTGGTGAGCCACACGCCGATCGAGGTGGCGAAGATGCTGGCCTGGCAGCGGGTGGGGTTCGTGGATGCGGTGCGGCACTTTGTGCCGGCCGAGGAGAGACTGTTCACCTGGTGGTCGTATCGGAACCGGGACTGGCGCCAGTCGAACCGCGGGCGGCGGCTGGACCATATCTGGGTGAGCCCGGACCTGGTGGCGGCGCTTCGCGGCTTCGCGGTGCTGGTGGAGGCACGCGACTGGCCGCAGACGTCGGACCACGTGCCGGTGATGGTGGAGCTCGAGGCGGGTTCGGTCTAGCAGGCGGGTGGAAAGCGAGGCGAGGACGCTGTCCTCGACCTGCGAAGGGCCTCGGGCCCTTCGATCCCGGTCTGATCCCTTTTTGCCACGGGATGCTGCGCAGCCGCCGCGACCTACGCGGTTTCGCTGGATATCGGGCACGTCTCCGCGGCTGGTCGTTGGCGCCGAACGGTGAACGGCGACGGTTTTCAGCCGCCTGCTAGGCCGCGGCGCCGTCCCCGACATGGCCGTTGCCGAGCGGGTCGAGACGGTAGCCGCCGCCCTCGGTGACCAGCAGGCAGGCGTTGGTGGGGTCGGGCTCGATCTTCTGGCGGAGGCGGTAGATGTGGGTCTCAAGCGTGTGGGTGGTGACGGCGGCGTTGTAGCCCCAGACCTCGTTGAGGAGCACCTGGCGTGGCACCGGCCGGGTGCCGGCGCGGTAGAGGAACTTGAGGATCGCGGCCTCCTTCTCGGTGAGGCGGATGCGGCGGTTGCGCTCGCTTTCCTGGAGGAGTTTCGCGGAGGGCCGGAAGACGTAGGGGCCGATCGTGAAGACGGCATCCTCGCTGTTCTCGAAGATGCGCATCTGGGCGCGCAGGCGGGCGAGGAGCTCGGCGATGCGAAAGGGCTTGGCGACGTAGTCGTTGGCGCCGGCGTCGAGGCCGCGGACGACGTCGGCCTCGTCGTCGGAGCCGGTGAGCATGATGATGGGCGTGCGGATGCCGCGCTTGCGCAGGTCGGCGCAGAAGTCGCGGCCGTCGCCGTCGGGGAGGGTGACGTCGAGGATCAGGGCGTCAAAACGCGACGCGGTGCCTTCGATCTTCTCGGCGGCCTGACGGATGCTCGCGGCTTCCAGGGCCTGGAACTCGCCTTCGAGCTCGAGCTGCTCGACCAGTGTCGCGCGCAGGGCGTGGTCGTCGTCAACGATGAGGATCGGCCGTTCGCCCGCCATCTCTTGCTCCATTCAAGCGATGACCGCCTTGTGAACGGTCGCGTCGCGGGGTCGTTCGTTCCGACCGTGCAGGGAAGTCCAACGCGTCGCGCCCGCGTCGGGCGACGATGCCGGCGCGGCACCGACGCACATTGTCGTGAGCGTGACGGCTTAGCGCAAGCGGCGGGGCGGAGTTCCGGGGGAGCACCCGCCGACGGTATCCTGTTTCTCGACGGGGCGGGGGCGCGGCCCCATCTTGGC
>CAXUBM010000496.1:0-2113 GCA_964249235.1 uncultured Acetobacteraceae bacterium
CCCCGACGTCCTGCTGCCGATCCCGGCTCTGACCGAGAAGGACCGCCTCGACCTCGCCTTCGCGCTCCATCATCAGGCCGACATCATCGCCCTCTCCTTCGTCCAGCGCCCCGGCGACGTTCAGGAAGCCCGCGAGATCATCGGCAACCGCGCCTGGATCCTTTCCAAGATCGAGAAGCCCCAGGCGCTGGACACCCTCGACGAGATCATCGAGCTCTCCGACGCCGTCATGGTCGCCCGCGGCGACTTGGGCGTCGAACTCCCCGCCGAGGATGTCCCGCTGGTCCAGAAGCGCATCGTCCGCACCTCGCGCATGCTCGGCAAACCGGTCGTCGTCGCCACCCAGATGCTCGAGAGCATGATCAGCTCGCCCACCCCCACGCGCGCCGAAGCCTCCGACGTCGCCACCGCCGTCTTCGACGGCGGCGACGCCGTCATGCTGTCGGCCGAAACCGCCGTCGGCAAATACCCCACCGAGGCCGTCGGCATCATGGACCGCATCATCCGCCGCACCGAGCACGATCCCGCCTGGATGACGCTGCTCCACGCGCTGCGTCCCCGCCGCGAGGCCAACGCCATCGCCGACGCCATCGGCGCCGCCGCCCAGCAGGTCGCCGAAACCATCGAAGCCGGCGCCATCGTCTCCTACTCGCTGTCCGGCAAGTCCGCCGCTCGCATCGCCCGCGAACGCCCCAATGCCCCCATCCTCGGCCTCGCCGGCACCCAGGAGGCCGCCCGCCGCCTCGCCCTGGTCTGGGGCGTCCACTCGATCGCCGTCGACCAGTCCAACCAGACCGCCACCATGGGCGACGCCGTCCGCCGCGCCGTCGCCGCCGCCAAGCAGGAAGGCTTCGCCCACCGCGGCGGCCGTGTCGTCGTCGTCGCCGGCGTCCCGTTCGGCACCGCCGGCACCACCAACACGCTGCGCGTCGCCACCGTCGAATAGGGCAGGGCGCCGCCCCATCGGGCCGCCCGATTGCGTGTCCCACGCCCGACTGTCCGGCCCATGAAGATGGCGACACTCCGAAACGTCGTCGCCGGCCTCCTGTTTGGCCATCGTTGGAAGCGTCCGCAGTCAGCGGACGCGCATCGTCGCAACGGAGGACAGGATGGCTACTCTCAGCAAGATGGGCGCCGGAGCATTCGCGGTGGCGCTCGCGGCACTCGTCACCGGGCCGGCGCTTGCCGCCTCCGCCGACGACGCTTCTCGCTCGGACCAGACGACGCGGCATGATTTCAGCACATTGTCCCGGGCCGGCTCGCTCGCGTTCGACGACGCTGCACTCGCGCGTCTGGCGATCTTCGACGGCCACCCTTCGAAGGCCGCGACCCTGATCGCCAACGCCGAAACCGAATTCAATCGCGCAGACATCGATCAGACCGCCTTCATCAAGGCGGAAGACGCGCTCAACCCCCCATCCAGTATGCGGTCCTCGTCGGCGAGCGGGCAGGCGGGCCAGCCGACGGTGTGGCTTCCCGTGGCCGAGGGCTTCGTACTCAGCGAGACACTCGTGCCGCCGGCCGGCACCGACCAGACGCTCGACAAGGCGAATGCCTCGCTGCGTGCCAACCAGCGTCGACAGGCGATCGAAACATTGAAGGTGGCGCACGTCAGCGCGATCGACACGGTGGCACTTGCGCCCCTCGACGAGACCCGCGCCGACCTGCACCGCGCCAGCCAGCTGGTCGCCGCCGGCGATTACTACGGCGCCGGCCAGGCGCTTCGCGCACTCGAGCAGCGCGTCCGCTACGACTCAGTCAGCGTTCCCGGCAAGTCGGCCACCTAGCTCCTTAAATCTCCACCTGACATCATGCGGGTCTGGGGGCGCCGCCCCCAGCGGGTCCAGGGCAGAGCCCTGGATCTCCGATCCACCTCTCCGTCCGCTCACTTGGCCCCGTGCTACCAAGTCACGCTGAACAGAGCGGAGCCTCCATGATCGGACGAATCGTAGCGCTCGCCATCGCCGGCGGCGCGACCCTGGGATGCCTGGTGGTGCTGATCTTCTCCATCGGCTTCCAGGCCAGGCACGCCTGGTTCTGGGCCGTTCCCGCCGCGATCGGCGCCGTCGTCACCCTCGTGCTGAGAAGCACGCTCCCCCGGTCCGGCGGCGAT
>CAXUBM010000497.1:0-2107 GCA_964249235.1 uncultured Acetobacteraceae bacterium
TGCTTGGAGGATGGCCTTCGGTGGGAGGGATTGGTAGGGCGCCGGCCGCGGCAGGCTCCGGCGCGACGCCCTGGACCCCCTGGCCCCCGGACCCGTGGGGCGGGGTTCGGGGGCAGGGCCGCCCCCGGTCAGACGACGCGCCAGATGGTGTAGGGCTGGTCGGGACCCAGCGTGATGGTCTGGTGCTTGCCGTGCAGCGTGAAGCGGGTGCCGCCGACGGCATCCTCGAGGTCGAGGGAGGCGTGATCGGGCAGCATGGCGCGATGCAGCGGAAGCTCGACCGGGGCGGACTGGGTGTTGAAGGGATCGAGCGAGACCGCGATCAGCAGCACGTTGGAGCGGTCCGGCGTGGCCTTCTCGTAGAACAGCACGGCGTCGTTGGCGGCGGGCAGGAAGGTGACGCCGAGGTGGGACTGCAGGGCGCGGTTGGCGCGCCGGATGGCGTTGAGGCGGGTGACCTCGGCGACGATGTTGCCGGGGCGGTTCCAGTCCCAGGCGCGGATCTGGAACTTCTCGCTGTCGAGATACTCCTCCTTGCCGGCGCCGAGCGGAGTGCCCTCGCAGAGTTCGAAGCCGCAATAGACGCCCCACAGGCCGGACAGGGTGGCGGCGAGTGCCGCGCGGATCAGGAAGCCGGGGCGACCCGAGGTCTGCAGGAAGAACGGGTTGATGTCGGGCGTGTTGACGAAGAAGTGGGGGCGGTAGAATTCGCGGCCGGGGCCGTCGGCGAGCTCGCTGAGATAGCTCTCGATCTCGGCCTTCTCGTTGCGCCAGGTGAAGTAGGTGTAGGATTGCGAGAAGCCGACCTTGGCGAGGCGGGCCATCACCTTGGGGCGGGTGAAGGCCTCGGCGAGGAAGACGGCGTCGGGGTAGCGCTGGCGCACGGCGCCGATCATCCACTGCCAGAAAGGGAAGGCCTTGGTGTGGGGATTGTCGACGCGGAACAGGCGGACGCCGCGGGCGCACCAGAACAGCACGGTGTCGGCGAGCTCCAGCCACAGGCCGGGGACGGAGCCTTCGGCATAGAAGTCGACGTTGACGATGTCCTGGTATTTCTTGGGCGGGTTCTCGGCGTAGCGGATGGTGCCGTCGGGGCGCCAGGTGAACCAGTCGGGGTGCGCGCGCAGCCAGGGGTGATCGGGCGAGCACTGGATGGCGAAGTCGATGGCGAGCTCCAGGCCGTGCTCGAGCGCGGCGCGGCGGAGGTGCTCGAAATCGTCGAAGGAGCCGAGCTCGGCGTGCAGCGCCCGGTGGCCGCCGTCGGCGGCGCCGATGGCGTAGGGGGAGCCGGGATCGGTCTCGGACGGGGTGAGGGTGTTGTTGGGGCCCTTGCGGTTGGTGCGGCCGATCGGGTGGACCGGCGGGAAGTACAGGACGTCGAAGCCCATCGCCTTGATGCGCGGCAGGTGGCGCTCGACGTCGCGGAAGGTGCCGTGGCGGGCGGGGTCGTCGGACATCGAGCGGGGGAAGATCTCGTACCAGGAGGCGAAGCCGGCGCCGGTGCGCTCGGCGTCGACGCGATAGGTGGCGCTCTGGACGAGGAAGGGACGCGGGTCGGCGGCCGCCATCAGGGCGGCGGTGTCGTCGGCGAGGAACAGGGTGCGGCGGGCGTCGTCGTCCGCGGCGGTCCGGAGCGATCGGAGCAGGGCGGCGTTCGCGGGAGCCTCGGACCGCTCGAGAAGCGAGGTGGCGAGTGCGACGCCTTCGCGCAGCTCGAGCCCGGTGGGGACGCCGGCGGCGTGCTTTTTGGCCAGCTCGTCGCGAAAGGTGGCGAAGGCGTCGCGCCAGGCGGCGATCCGGTAGTGGTGCATGCCGACGCCGACCAGCGGGAAGGAGGCCTGCCAGCGGTCGTTGCCGAGCGGCGCCAGCCGGGTTTCCTCCCACCGGTCGCTGCCGGGGGACTGGAATTGCAGCACGGCGCCGAGCTTGTCGTGGCCGTCGCAGATGAGGTCGGCGGTGACGGTGACGATCTCGCCGCCGATGCGCTTGACGGCGAACAGGCCGTCGTCCACGGCGGGGGTGACGGACTCGATGGCGAGGCGGGACCACACCGTGGCGGCGCGCTCGGCGTCGGAGATGCCGGACTGCTCGGGATCGCGGTACAGCA
>CAXUBM010000498.1:0-2091 GCA_964249235.1 uncultured Acetobacteraceae bacterium
GTGCCCCCTTGTTCGTTGAAGGCAAGGGTTCCGCCCTTGACCCGCCGGGGCCGGCGGCCCCAGACCCCGATCCTCAAGCATTGGTCGCGAAGGCTAGCCTTTGATGGGACCGGGCCGCAATGCGGACCGGTGGGGCGCGGCCCCGCCTCGCGGGCCGGCCAGCGGAGTGTCGACATGGGCGAGGTTCGGGTCGGGATCGGCGGTTGGGACTTCGCGCCCTGGCGGGAGACGTTCTACCCGGCCGAGGTGAAGAAGGCGGGCGCGCTCGCCTATGCGAGCCGGGCGCTGCGCACGATCGAGATCAACGCGACGTTCTATCGCACCCAGAGCCAGGCGACGTTTCGGAGCTGGCGCGACGCGGTGCCGGAGGGGTTCGTGTTCGCGGTCAAGGCGCCCCGGGCGGCGACCTACACCGGTGATGCGGCGCGGGCGGAGAAGTCGGTGGCGCGGTTCCTGCGGTCGGGGGTGGAGGAGCTGGGACAGGCGCTGGGGCCGATCCTGTGGCAGTTCGCGCCGACGCGGAAGTTCGATCCGGAGACGATGGAGGCGTTTCTCGATCATCTTCCGAGCGCGATGAAGCACGCGGTCGAGATGCGGCATCCCAGTGCGCGCGATCCGAGGCTGGCCGAGATGCTGCGGGAGCGGGCGGTGGCGCTGGCCGGGGTGGAACGGCCCGGGGAGCCGATGCGCGAGGAACGGACGGCGCCGTTCGCCTACGTGCGGGTGGAGACGACCGTGGACGAGGAACAGCAAGGGTTGCCGGGCCGGGAGCTCACGATGTGGGCGCAACGCTTGCGTGAGCGGGCCGCCGGGGGCGATGTTTTCGCCTACGTGATTTCAGGGGCGAAACACCGTAATCCGGCGGCGGCCCGGGCCATCCAGGGGCTCTGCCCCTAGCCGAGCCGGGGCAGGCGGCGGCCCCGGGCCCGCGACGTGAGGAGGACATCGTGCGACCTCTCGAGCCTTTGGCGGTGATGACCCGGCGCCTCGCGGCGGTGGCGGCGGGGCGGGCGGCGCCGGACCTGGTGATCAGGGGGGCACGGATGCTGTGCACCTACACCGAGCGGCTGCTGGAGGAGCGGGAGGTCTGGTTGGCGGGCGGCCGGATCGCCTGCGTCAGGCCGGCCGGGACGTTCGTGGGCGAAGCGGCCGTCCACGATGCGCAGGGCGGGATCGTGGCGCCGGGGCTGGTCGACCCGCACGTGCACGTCGAGAGCAGCACGATGACGGTGTGCGCGTTCGCGGAAGCCGCACTGGTGAACGGGACGACGACGATCTTCTGCGACAGTCACGAGATCGGCAACGTGTGCGACGTCGAGGGTGTCGAGTGGATGCTCGCGGACGCGCGGGCGGCGGCGTTGAACGTGTTCCTGACGGTGCCGAGCACGGTGCCGGCGACGTCGGCCGACTTCGAGACGGCGGGCGGGGACCTGACGGCGGCGAAGATCGGCGCCTTGTTCGACCGCTGGCCCGAGGCGGTGGCGCTGGGCGAGAAGATGGATTTCGTGGCGGTCTGCCAAGGCGACGAGCGCAGTCACGGCATCCTCGCCGAGGCGTTGCGGCGACGGCGGCCGGTGAGCGGGCACGTATACGGGCGGGAGTTCGTGGCGGCCTATGCGGCGTCGGGCGTGACCGACACGCACGAGGCGATCGACGGCGAGATCGCGCGCGACCTGCTGGAGGCGGGGGTGTGGATCTTTCTGCGCGGCGGCAATCCGCGCACGCCCTGGAACAGCCTGCCGCGCGCGATCGAGGCGGTGACGCGGTTCGGTTGCGACACCAAGCGGGTGTGCGTGTGCACCGACGACCGGGACGCCGACGACCTGACGCAGTTCGGGCTGGACTGGGTGGTGCGGGAGGCGGCCCGGCACGGGCTGGCGCCGGCCAAGGCGTGGAGCCTGGGGTCGCTGCACGGGGCGACGCGGTTCGGGATGGACGGCGAGTTCGGCGGGCTCGGCGGGGCCGGCGGGCGGACCTGGTGCTGCTGGACGATGGGTTGCGGCCGCAGAGCACGTGGCTGGCGGGGACTTTGATGGTCGACCGCGGGAGGGTGACGGCGGCGCTGGAGCAGGAGCTCGAGCGGGCGTACCG
>CAXUBM010000499.1:0-2090 GCA_964249235.1 uncultured Acetobacteraceae bacterium
GGAGCGGACCACGCCGGCGGCCTGCAGGTCGGCGCCGATCTCCGCCAGCCGCGCGCCGTGGCGCAGCAGCACGGTCGTGGACGCGCCCTGGCGGGCCTTCGGTCCGGGCGCCTTGTAGATCCACAGGCCAAGCCCCGTGACCACGACGACCACGACGACGAGCGTGGCCAGCGCGCCCGCGAGACCCGCGTACAGCGGCCGGCCCGACCCGCCGGGAAGGCTTCCGGCGCGACGCGACGCGCGGCTCACCGGACCTTGGCGCGCACGAGCGAGGCGTTGGTGCCGCCGAAGCCGAAACTGTTGGACAGCGCCACGTCGATCTTCATCGGCTTGGCGGCGTGGGGCACGAGGTCGAGTTCGGTCTCCACGGAAGGGTTGTCGAGGTTGATGGTGGGCGGCGCGATCTGGTCGCGGATGGCCAGCGCGGTGAACGCCGCCTCCACCGAACCCGCGGCGCCCAGCAGGTGGCCGATGGCCGACTTGGTGGACGACATGGCTTTGCCCGCCGCATGCTCGCCCAACATGCGCTCGATGGCGCCGAGCTCGATCTCGTCTCCGAGCGGGGTCGAGGTGCCGTGGGCGTTGATGTAGTCGATCTGCGTCGGGGTGACGCCAGCGTCCCTCATCGACGCCTGCATGGCGCGGAACCCGCCGTCGCCGTCCGAAGCGGGTGCGGTGATGTGATAGGCGTCGCCGGACAGTCCGTAGCCCAGCACCTCGGCGTAGATTTTCGCGCCGCGCGCCAGGGCGTGCTCATAGCCCTCCAGCACCAGCACGCCCGCGCCCTCGCCCATGACGAAGCCGTCGCGGTCCTTGTCATAGGGCCGCGAGCCCCTCTCGGGCGTGTCATTAAAGTTCGTGGAGAGCGCGCGGCAGGCGATGAAGCCGGCGATGCCGAGCTTGCAGACGGCCGCTTCCGCGCCGCCCGCCACCATCACGTCGGCGTCGCCATACCTAATCATGCGAGCCGCGTCGCCGATCGCATGGGCGCCCGTGGCGCAGGCGGTGACCACCGCGTGGTTCGGGCCCTTGTAGCCGTAGCGGATTGAGACGTGGCCCGAGGCGAGGTTGATCAGCGCCGACGGGATGAAGAACGGGCTGACCCGGCGCGGGCCCTTGGCCTCCAGTTCCAGCGTGGTCTCGGCGATCTTGTTCAGGCCGCCGATGCCGGAGCCGAGGATCACGCCGGTGCGGAGCTTCTCCGCCTCGGAGCAATCCGCCCAGGCCGCATCGCGCACCGCCTCGTCAGCGGCGGCGATGGCGTAGAGGATGAAGTCGTCGATCTTACGCTGGTCCTTGGGCGGCAGGACCTTGTCCGGATCGAAGGACCCTTCCACGTCCGGGCCGCCGCCTCCGCGGCCGTTCACGCGCGGCACTTCGCAGGCGATCTGGCAGGCGTAGCCTTCCGGGTCGAAGGCGGTGATCCGGTTGGCGCCGGACTTGCCAGCCAGGATCGCCCTCCAACTGACCTCGGTCCCGGCCCCGAGCGGAGTGACGAGGCCGACTCCGGTGATGACGACGCGACGCATATGGATGCTCAACCTGCAACCGTCCGCGCCCTGCCCCTCCCCCGCCGGGGGCGCGAACAGCGCAGACGGCGGAGGCGATCGCGGCGCGGGGGCGGCTTACTGGCCCAACCGCTCCTGTATGAACTTCACCGCGTCGCCCACGGTCTGGATGTGCTCGGCGGCGTCGTCGGGGATCTCGATGTCGAACTCTTCTTCGAAGGCCATGACCAGCTCGACGTTGTCGAGGCTGTCGGCGCCCAGGTCGTCGATGAAGCTGGCCTTCTCGGTCACCTTCTCGGGATCGGCGTCCAGGTGTTCGATGACGATCTTGCGGACACGTTCGAGGACGTCGGTGGACATAAGGGCGAGCCCCTCTTCTTAAAGAGCGTTAGACGCGGGCCGAACATGCCCGTGCTTGGGATGAATCGACGGTTACGAATGTCGAAGGCCGGTACCCGGAATGTCCGAGTCCGGCCGTCGGCGAGCCGTAGCACACTCCTTTTTGCGAGACTAGCGGCTCACGCAGGGGGTGCGCAGGCCTTCATATCATGGCCATTCCACCGTTGACGTGCAGTGTCTGGC
>CAXUBM010000500.1:0-2083 GCA_964249235.1 uncultured Acetobacteraceae bacterium
TCGGTCCGATCAAGGACTACGAGTGCCTGTGCGGCAAGTACAAGCGGATGAAGTTTCGCGGCATCATCTGCGAGAAGTGCGGCGTCGAGGTGACGCTGGCGAAGGTGCGCCGCGAGCGGATGGGCCATATCGAGCTCGCGAGCCCGGTCGCGCATATCTGGTTCCTGAAGTCGCTCCCGAGCCGGATCGGCCTGATGGTCGACCTGACGCTGAAGGAGCTCGAGAAGATCCTCTACTTCGAGAGCTACGTGGTTCTCGAGCCGGGCACCTCGCCGCTCAAGCAGTTCAGCCTGCTGACCGAGGATCAGTACATGGCCGCGCAGGACGAGCACGGCGACGACGGGATCGAGGTTGGGATCGGTGCGGAGGCGATCAAGAAGATCCTCCACAACATCGACACCGACGCCGAGAAGGTGAAGCTGCGGGCGGATCTCAAGGAGACCACGTCCGAGGCCAAGCGGAAGAAGCTCGTCAAGCGGCTGAAGCTGATCGAGGCGTTCGCCGAAAGCGGCGCGCGTCCGGAATGGATGATCCTCGACGTCGTGCCGGTGATCCCGCCCGAGCTGCGGCCGCTGGTGCCGCTCGACGGCGGCCGGTTCGCAACGTCCGACCTGAACGATCTTTACCGCCGCGTGATCAACCGGAACAACCGCCTGAAGCGGCTGATCGAGCTGCGCGCGCCGGACATCATCGTCCGCAACGAGAAGCGCATGCTCCAGGAGAGCGTGGACGCGCTGTTCGACAACGGCCGCCGCGGCCGCGCGATCACGGGCGCCAACAAGCGTCCGCTGAAGTCGCTCTCCGACATGCTGAAGGGCAAGCAGGGCCGGTTCCGGCAGAACCTGCTCGGCAAGCGCGTCGACTACTCCGGCCGCTCGGTGATCGTCGTCGGGCCCGAGCTCAAGCTGCACCAGTGCGGCCTGCCGAAGAAGATGGCGCTCGAACTGTTCAAGCCGTTCATCTACTCGAAACTCGAGAAATACGGTCACGCCACCACCATCAAGGCCGCGAAGCGGATGGTGGAGAAGGAGCGTCCCGAAGTGTGGGACATCCTGGAAGAGGTGATCCGCGAGCATCCGGTGATGCTGAACCGGGCGCCGACGCTGCATCGTCTCGGCATCCAGGCGTTCGAGCCGGTGCTGATCGAGGGCAAGGCGATCCAGCTGCATCCGCTGGTCTGCACCGCGTTCAACGCGGATTTCGACGGCGACCAGATGGCGGTCCACGTGCCGTTGTCGCTCGAGGCGCAGCTGGAAGCGCGCGTGCTGATGATGAGCACGAACAACATCCTGAGCCCTGCGAACGGCAAGCCGATCATCGTGCCGAGCCAGGACATCGTGCTCGGGCTCTACTATCTCAGCCTCGAGACGGCGGAGTTTCGTGCGACGCCGGACCGCAACGAGGCGGATGCCGACGGGCGGGTCGTGCGTGACGGACCGCCGGCCTTCGGGTCGATCGGCGAGATCGAGAGCGCGCTGCAGAGCCGCGCGGTCAAGCTGCACGACAAGATCCGGGCGCGGTTCGAGATCATTGACACGGACGGTCAGCGGAAGCGCGAGACCTTCATCACCACGCCGGGCCGAATGCTGATCGCGCAGATCCTGCCAAAGCACCACGCCGTCCCGTTCGCGCTGATCAACAAGCAGCTGACCAAGAAGAACGTCTCCGACGTCATCGATGCCGTCTATCGGCATTGCGGACAGAAGGAATGCGTGATCTTCGCCGACCGCCTGATGGGGCTCGGCTTCGGCCAGGCCGCGAAGGCCGGTCTGTCGTTCGGCAAGGACGACCTGATCATCCCCGACGACAAGGCGGTGCTGGTCGAGCGCACGCAGGGCGAGGTCAAGGAGTTCGAGCAGCAGTACCAGGACGGTCTGATCACGGCCGGCGAGCGCTACAACAAGGTGGTCGACGCCTGGTCGCGCTGCACCGACGAGGTGCAGGCCGCGATGATGAAGGAGATCTCGACCCAGAAGCCGGGCAAGCCAACGAACGCGGTCTGGATGATGAGCCATTCCGGCGCGCGTGGGTCGCCCGCTCAGATGAAGCAGCTCGCGGGCATGCGCGGCCTGATGGCCAAGCC
>CAXUBM010000501.1:0-2083 GCA_964249235.1 uncultured Acetobacteraceae bacterium
CCGAGCTGCGCCCCCTGGTGCCGCTCGACGGCGGCCGCTTCGCCACCTCCGACCTGAACGACCTCTACCGCCGGGTGATCAACCGCAACAACCGCCTGAAGCGCCTGATCGAGCTGCGCGCCCCCGACATCATCATCCGCAACGAGAAGCGGATGCTGCAGGAGGCGGTCGACGCGCTGTTCGACAACGGCCGCCGCGGCCGCGTCATCACCGGCGCCAACAAGCGCCCGTTGAAGTCGCTCGCCGACATGCTGAAGGGCAAGCAGGGCCGGTTCCGCCAGAACCTGCTCGGCAAGCGCGTCGACTATTCGGGCCGTTCGGTGATCGTCGTCGGTCCCGAACTCAAGCTGCATCAGTGCGGCCTGCCCAAGAAGATGGCGCTCGAGCTGTTCAAGCCCTTCATCTACTCCAAGCTCGAGAAATACGGTCACGCCACCACCATCAAGGCCGCCAAGCGCATGGTGGAAAAGGAGCGTCCCGAAGTGTGGGACATCCTCGAGGAGGTGATCCGCGAGCATCCCGTGATGCTCAATCGCGCTCCCACGCTCCATCGTCTCGGCATCCAGGCCTTCGAGCCGGTGCTGATCGAAGGAAAGGCGATCCAGCTCCACCCGCTGGTCTGCACCGCGTTCAACGCCGACTTCGACGGCGACCAGATGGCCGTCCACGTTCCGCTGTCCCTCGAAGCCCAGCTCGAGGCGCGCGTGCTGATGATGTCGACCAACAACATCCTCAGCCCGGCCAACGGCAAGCCGATCATCGTGCCGAGCCAGGACATCGTGCTCGGCCTCTACTACCTCAGCCTGGAAACGGCCGAGTTCCGCGCCACCCCCGACCACCACGAATTCGACGACCAGGGCAACACACTCAAGCGCGGCGCCCCCGCCTTCGGCTCGATCGGCGAGATCGAGGCGGCACTGCACGCGGGCACCGTCCGCATGCACGACAAGATCCGCGGCCGCCTGGAAGTGGTCGGCTCCGACGGCAAGCGGAAGCGCGAGACCATCGTCACCACGCCCGGCCGCATGCTGATCGCGCAGATCCTGCCCAAGCACCAGAACGTGCCGTTCGCCCTGATCAACAAGCAGCTGACCAAGAAGAACGTCTCCGACGTCATCGACGTCGTCTACCGCCATTGTGGTCAGAAGGAGTGCGTGATCTTCGCCGACCGCCTGATGGGCCTCGGCTTCCGACATGCCGCCCGCGCCGGACTCTCGTTCGGCAAGGACGACCTGATCATTCCGATCGAAAAGTCCGCTCTCGTCGAGCGGACCCAGGGCGAGGTCAAGGAATTCGAGCAGCAGTATCAGGACGGCCTGATCACCGCCGGCGAGCGCTACAACAAGGTCGTCGACGCCTGGTCGCGCTGCACCGACGAGGTGCAGGCCGCGATGATGAAGGAGATCTCCACCCAGAAGCCCGGCAAGCCGACCAACGCCGTGTGGATGATGAGCCACTCCGGTGCCCGCGGCTCGCCGGCTCAGATGAAGCAGCTCGCCGGTATGCGCGGCCTGATGGCCAAGCCGTCGGGCGAAATCATCGAGCAGCCGATCATCGCCAACTTCAAGGAAGGGTTGTCGGTCCTCGACTACTTCACCTCCACCCACGGCGCCCGCAAGGGTCTCGCCGACACCGCGCTCAAGACGGCCAACTCGGGCTACTTGACCCGTCGTCTCGTCGACGTCGCGCAGGACTGCATCATCGTCGAGAACGATTGCGGCACCGAGCGCGGCCTGACCGTGCGCGCGGTGATGGACGGCGGCGAGGTCGTGGCCTCCCTCTCCGAACGGACCCTCGGCCGCACCACGGCCGCCGACGTGCTCGATCCTGTCGGCGGCGAACTCATCCTGCCGCGCAACACCCTGATCGGCGAGGCCGAAGCCGAGCAGGTGGAGCGCGCCGGTGTCGAAAGCGTCCTGATCCGTTCTGTGCTGACGTGCGACAGCCGTGTCGGCGTGTGCGGCCACTGCTACGGCCGTGATCTCGCGCGCGGCACGCCGGTCAACATCGGCGAGGCGGTCGGCGTCATCGCCGCCCAGTCGATCGGCGAGCCCGGCACCCAGCTCACCATGCGCACCTTCCA
>CAXUBM010000502.1:0-2076 GCA_964249235.1 uncultured Acetobacteraceae bacterium
CTCAAGGGACAGGCCCACCTCGCCCGGATCCTCGGCCCCCGCCTCCGATGACCGTCCAGCACCCGTCGGCGCGCGCACGGCTTCGACCCCTCCGATCGGGGCCCCACCCATGACCATCCGTCTCGGCGTCATCGGCGCCGGTGCCATCGGCCAGGACCACATCCGCCGCTGCAGCCGCGCCCTCACCGGCGCCCGCGTCACCGCCGTCAGCGATCTCGACCGCACCCGCGCCGAGCGCGCGCTGCACCCCATCACCCTGATCCGCTCTGCCGACGACTACTAACTTCTAGAAAACTCATGTCAACCAAACAAAAAAAAATTAACCCTCGCTGCACTGGCCGAGAACAAGCCCGTGTTCTGCGAAAAGCCCCTCGCCACCACCCAAGCCGACTGCCGCCGGATCGTCGACACCGAAACCGCCAAACCGCGCCGCCTCGTCCAGGTCGGCTTCATGCGCCCCTACGACAGCGGCCACCGCGCGCTCAAGCAGACCATCGACGCCGGCACCATCGGCACACCCCTGATGATCCACGCCGCCCACCGCAACGTCGGCGCCGCGCCGAACTACACCACCGACATGGCCATCACCAACACCCTCGTCCACGAACTCGACGCCCATCGCTGGCTCCTCGGCCAGGACTACGTCTCCGCCCAGATCCTCTTCCCGCGCGCCAGCAGCAACGCCCCACCCCCGCTCCGGGACCCTCAGATCGTCCTGCTCGAAACCACCCGCGGCGTGCGCATCGACGTCGAGATCTTCGTCCACTGCCGCTACGGCTACGACATCCAGTGCACCGTGGTGGGCGAATTGGGAACCGCCTCGCTTCCCGAACCCGCCGCCGTCGCCCTGCGCCACGCCGCCCGCGTGTCCACCCCCATCCTCACCGACTGGAAGGACCGCTTCATCGCCGCCTACGACACCGAGCTGCAGGCCTTCATCGACGGCGTCGCCCAGGGCGAACTCACCGGCCCCTCCGCCTGGGACGGCTACGCCGCCGCCATCGCCGCCGACGCTTGCGTGCAGGCGCAAACCTCGGGCACGGTGGTGGCCATCGACGTGCCGAGCCGACCGGCGTTCTACGGGTAGGTCCAGGGCGCCGCCCTGGACCCGCTGGGCGCAGCGCGCCCAGACCCGCCCGACGGAGGAAGCGCTCAGATGCGGTTCGACGAGATCACCGCCGAGACACCGTCCGTCGACACTCTCGCCGGCACTTACGCGGCCATCCACGCCCAGCTCGACGGCGGCGACCAGACCGAAGCGCTCGCACTTTGGGACCGGGCGCGCCGCGAATACGGCACCTGGTCGCTGCTCGCCGCCACCCGCTTCCAGCAGGACACCGAGAACACCCACGCCAAGGCCCAGCGCGACCTCGCCGACACCCTCAACCCCGTCGCCCAGGGCCACGACACCGACGTCAAGCGCCGCCTCCTCGCACTGCCCGACCGCGCCGCCCTCGAACAGCAGGCCGGCGCCCACGCCGTCCGCCTCTGGGACGCCGACGTCACCACCTTCGATCCGGCCATCGCCGCCGACCTCGAGGCCGAGGCCAGGCTCGGCGCCCGCTACACCGAACTCACCTCGTCGGCCCGCTTCCACATCGACGGCCACACCGTCAACCTCTCCGGCCTCGACCCCTACGCCGAACATCTCGACCGCGACACGCGCCACCGCACCGCCCGCGCCTGCTGGGACTGGTTCGCCGCCAACGGCGAGGAACTCGACGATATCTTCGACGGGCAGGTCCGTCTCCGCCACCGCATGGCGCGAACCCTCGGCTACGAGAACTTCATCCCGCTCGCCTACCGGCGCATGCGCCGCGTCGACTACGACGCCGCCGACGTCGCCCGCTACCGCGACGAGATCGCCACCCACGTCACGCCGCTGATGGCCCGCCTTCTCGTGCAGCGCCGAAGCGACATGGGCTGGGACAGGCTCCACGCCTGGGACGAACCGCTGATCGACCCGCTGGGCAACCCACGTCCGATCGGCGACCACGACGTCCTCGTCGCCGCGGCGCAGGAGATGTTCGACCGGATGGATCCCCGACTGGGCGCCTTCTACCGCCGCATGAACGA
>CAXUBM010000503.1:0-2073 GCA_964249235.1 uncultured Acetobacteraceae bacterium
TCCCATGCGCCTCGCCACGCTCGTCCTGCTCGCCCTGGCCCTGTCCGCCTGCACGATCGACAGCAACCCCGGCGTCGCCGTACCCCATGTCAACGAGAGCTCCTATGTCGGCGCCCCGGGCAGCACCGCGCCGTAGACGCCCATAAGCTGCCTCGTCCGCCCGCGCCTGCGCGTAAGCCGTTCCAGCCAGCCTGAGGCCTCGAAGAACGCCAACGCGTGGAGATCAGCTTGGATCAACCTGACGTCGCGTCGTTGCTGGCCGACGGGAAGGTCACCAACCATTACCAACCCATCCTGGGGCTCAACACCGGGCTGGTCGTCGCCATCGAGGTTCTCGCCCGGCTCATCGACGGCGGGCGTCTGATCCCTCCAGGCCGGTTCCTCCCCGGTCTCGGCGTCGAAGCCCTCCGATCCCTCTTCTTTGCTTCCCTCCCGCACGGCCTCGCCGCTCTGGCCGCCTGCGCCGGCACCCACCCGGGCCTCGTCATCTCGTTCAACGTCAGCCCCGCGATGATCATCGGCAAAGGCTTCCGGGACGACCTTCTCGACGACCTCGACCGCGGCCGCACCGACCCCAGCCGCCTCACGCTCGAGATCCTCGAGCACGGCGAATTTGTCGACCTCACCGGCGCCCGCCGCGTTCTCGACCGCGTGCACGAGTACTGGTTGCTCGTCTCGCTCGACGACGTCGGCAGCGGCTATTCCTCGCTCGCCCGGCTTCGCGACCTGCCGGTGCAGACCGTCAAGCTCGACCAGGGCTTCCTCCGCGACGTCGAGCGCCAGCCGGAGAACCTGCAGTTCGTCGCCGCCATGCAGTCCCTCGCGCGCGGCCTGTGCATCGACCTCGTCGTCGAGGGCGTCGAGAACGCCACCATTCTCGATGCCCTCGGCGTGATGGGCATCGGCGCGGCCCAAGGCTACGCCATCGCCCCGCCCATGACCGAAGCCTCGCTCGTCGCCTGGCTCGCCACCCACGCGCCGCGCCCCCCGAGCCGGCGCCCGACCAGCCTTCTCGGCGCCTTTGCCGCCCATCTCGGTGTGGTCGAAGCCTGCCGCGCCCTGGCGGCCCAGCCGCTGCACGCGCGTTGGTCGGCCTCCATACGCGACCCCAGCGCCTGCCCCATCGGCCGCTTCTTCGACGAGCACGGCCTGCACGACCGCCAGTTCGGGCGCGCGCATCGGCATTTCCACACCGTCATCGACCGCCACGCCGACGATCCCGCCGCCTGGGAGGCCGCGGCCGGCGCGCTGCGCGTGACCCTGCAGACCGCCATCAGGCGCGCTCCCCGCACCCGTGCGCCGGACCCGCCCCCGACCAAGGCCACAGGCGAACCGGTCGGTTCCCTCCCGACCTGATCGCCTCCCGTCAGGCCCGCTTGCGCGCTCTCGCCGCAGGCCGTGCCTGCACCGCCAGCATCGGTTTCAGGAACCGCCCGGTATGGCTTTGCCCATCCGCGGCAATCCGTTCCGGCGTCCCCTCCGCCACGATGCGGCCGCCGCCTTCGCCGCCCTCCGGTCCCAAATCCAGCACCCAGTCCGCCGTCTTGATCACTTCGAGATTGTGCTCGATCACCACCACCGTGTTGCCGGTGTCGACCAGCGCGTGCAGCAGCTCCAGCAGCTTTCGCACGTCCTCGAAATGCAGCCCCGTGGTCGGCTCGTCGAGGATGTACAGCGTCCGCCCCGTCGCCCGCCGCCCCAGTTCCTTGGCCAGCTTGATCCGCTGCGCCTCGCCCCCCGACAGCGTCGTCGCCTGCTGCCCAAGCTTGACGTAGCCCAGCCCCACCTGACTCAGCACCGCCAGTCGATCCCCGATCCGCGTCACCGCCGAGAACAGCGGAATCGCCTCGTCCACCGTCAGGTCGAGCACGTCGGCGATCGACAGCCCCCGGAACTTCACCTCCAGGGTCTCCCGATTGTATCTCGCACCTTTGCAAGTGTCGCAGGTCACGAACACGTCCGGCAGGAAGTGCATCTCGATCTTGATCAGCCCGTCGCCCTGGCACGCCTCGCACCGCCCGCCCTTGACGTTGAAGCTGAACCGGCCGGGGCCGTAGCCGCGCGCCTTGGCCT
>CAXUBM010000504.1:0-645 GCA_964249235.1 uncultured Acetobacteraceae bacterium
GGCCATTCCTCCCGTCGCAGGAGCGCCGCGTCATGCCATTCCTCGATCGCGTCCGGCAGCGCCGCGAGCGCCGCCGTCATCGCCCGCTGCACCGAGCCCTGGCCGAGACCCGCCGTCAGCCGCCACACCGGCGACACCGCCGGGATCTCCGCCCGTGCCTCCTCCGGCACCACGAGGTCCGGATGCGCCATCCGGAGCCGCCGCCCGTACGTATCGATCCGCCCCGACACCACCACCCGCGCGCCGACCGGTAGCTGCCGCAGCCGCACCGGCCGGAACAGCACGAGATCCATCTCGGCCGTCCCGTCCGTCGCCGCCACCCGCCCCGGCTGCCGCTCGTTCAGTGGCCGCACCACCCGCACCACCGCCACCGCGACCGTCACGATCGTGCCCGGCACGGCGTCGGCGAGCGCGGGCGCCGCGCTCCGGTCGACGAACCCCGTCGGCAGGTGGAGCACCAGGTCGAACACCGCGTCCCCGCCCACCAGCTTCGGCAGCAGCGCCGCCTCACGACGCGACACGCCCCCGAGCGTCGCGATCGGCCGCAGCAGCACGTCCGGAAGCGCGGGGCGGTCGAGGGGCGAGGGGGCGTGTGCGACGTGATCGTCCATGCTCTGGCGGGTCGGCTCCCCTTCGCTATATGTC
>CAXUBM010000504.1:655-2073 GCA_964249235.1 uncultured Acetobacteraceae bacterium
CTTAGTGCCCCGGAGCGGACCCCCTCGACGCCCGACGTCGCAGGGTCCTTTTCCGCGCGACGCACCGGGGCACCAAGGAAACCGACCGCCTGGTGGGCGGCTTCGTCACGCCCCGGATCGCGTCCTTTACCCCCGACGAGCTCGACGCGATCGAAGGGATCATGGAACTCCCCGACGTCGACCTCGCCGACTGGCTGATGGGCCGACGCCCGCTCCCGACCGAGCACGACACCCCCATGCTGCGCGCGATCGGCGACGCCGCGCGCGCCCCCTGGAAGACCTGACACGATGGATCAGATGACCGCGACCGACCCCGGTCGCCTCGCCGGCGCGGGCGCCCTCGTGCACGGCGCGCCCGAAGGCTACGACGCCCGCCTGCTCGCCCGCCGCCGCGACGAGCACCGCGGCAGCATGCTCCACGTCGCCCGCGACGACGCGCGCCTCGCCCGCCTCGCCGAAGCGCTCGCGTTCTTCGCCCCCGCGATCGAAATCGTCCGCGTCCCGGCCTGGGACTGCCTCCCCTACGACCGCGTGTCCCCGAACGCCGCCATCGTCGCCGAGCGCGCCGCCGCCTTCGCGCGCCTGCTCGAGCCCGCCGCCGGTCCCCGCATCGTGCTCACCACCGTCGCCGCTGTGCTCCAGCGGGTCGCCCCCCGCCACGTGTTCCGCGAGGCGAGCCTCGATGTCGCCGAGGGCGACAGCCTCGACGTCTCGCTCATCACCGAATTCCTCGTCGGCCGCGGCTACAGCCGCACCGACACCGTGCGCGAGCCCGGCGAGTTCGCCAGCCGCGGCGGCATCGTCGACATCTACCCGGCCGGCGAGGCCGAACCCCTCCGCCTCGACCTGTTCGGCGACGAGGTCGAGAACATCCGCCGCTTCGACCCCACGACGCAGCGCTCCGGCGACCGCCTCGGCCGCGCCACCCTCCGCCCGGTCGGCGAGCTCGCCCTCGATCCCGACAGCATCTCGCGTTTCCGCACCGGCTGGCGCGACACCTTCGGCCCCGAGGCCGCCGCCGACCCGATCTACGGCGCCGTCACCGACGGCCGCCGCCATCCTGGCCTCGAGCACTTCCTGCCGCTCTTTCACGACAGCCTCGAAACCCTCCTCGACTACCTCCCCGACGTCTCGATCTCGCTCGACCACCAGGCCGACGAGGTCCTCGACGCCCGGCTCGAGATGATCGCCGACCACTACCAGGCGCGCCTCATGCCGGCCCGTGAAGGCGAGATGCCCTACCGCCCGCTGCCGCCGGAGCGCCTCTATCTCGATCGCGCCACCTGGCAGGCGGTGGTGGCGCACTCGCAGCTGCTCGTCTTCTCCCCTTTTGCCCGCCCCGACGGCGCCCCCGGCATCGACGCCGGCGGCCGCGCCGGCCGCGCAAGGCAGGGGAAATTCCACCTATGCGCTCGGCG
>CAXUBM010000505.1:0-2067 GCA_964249235.1 uncultured Acetobacteraceae bacterium
GGTCACGGAAGGCGTTTCTGCCAACAGGCGCTTTATCGTACCTCCCGTCATTCCATGTCGCCGCAATCTAGTCTAGTCGGGCGGGTCTGGGGCCGCGGCCCCAGCGGGGTTTGGGGCAGAGCCCCAACTTACGTCCGCTTCAGCGCCTCCCGCGCCGCCTTCAATTGCGCCTCAGTATAGAGCCGCGCGTGCTCCGCCAGATCCCGTCCGTCGTCCCAGAGGTTGCGCCAGACTCCAAGGATCCCCTCCAGCGGCTGCCCCACCACCGCCGACGAAAAACTCTCGAACGTGATCGGCCCCGCGTATCCGGACGCCACCAGTGCCCGGAACACCTTGGCGAAATCGATCGATCCCGAACCAAGATAGCCGCGATGCGAGTCGCCGGTGTGGAAATAGCCGAGATACTCGCCCGTCTCGACGATCGCCGCCGCGACGTCCGCCTCCTCGATGTTCATGTGGTAGCAGTCGAGATGCACGCGCACGTTCTCCAACCCCACGCGCTTGCAGTACGCCACGCCCTGCGCCGCCGTGTTGAGGATGTTGGTCTCGTATCGGTTGACCACTTCCATTCCCAGCACGATCCCGCTCTCGGCGGCGCGCTCGCCCACGCGCCGCACCACCTCGACCGAGCGCGCGATCCCGTCCTCGGTCGGCGGCGTCGAATACTTGCCGAACGCCGAGAACAGGATCCCGCACATGTGCGTCGCGCCCACGTCGCGCGCCACCGACAGCCCGCGCATCAGCTGCGCCTCGCCGGCGCGCACCTTCTCCGGATCGTCCGAGGACACGTCCTGTGACCAGTCGAGCCCGAACGACATCGTCGCCCCCAGCCCGGCGCGCTCGATCTCCCGGCGCGCGAAATCGGTGTCGATCCGCCCCAGGTCCATCGACGACAGCTCGATGATGTCGAACCCGGTCTCCGCCGTCAGCGCGATCGCGCGCGCCGCGTTCTCGTTGGTCCAGTCCGCCGTCCAGACGAAGGCATGCACGCCGAGCTTGTTCACAGGCTTCTCCTCCCTTGCACGCCCGATCCTATCCGCGCCGGACCACGTAGCGCCTCGAGAGCGCCGTCGTGATCTCGGTCGCGTGCGCCGGGTCG
The DNA here is from genome assembly GCA_964249235.1 of uncultured Acetobacteraceae bacterium. Classification (GTDB taxonomy): domain Bacteria; phylum Pseudomonadota; class Alphaproteobacteria; order Acetobacterales; family Acetobacteraceae; genus CAXTPV01. Next base: position 1,100 of record CAXUBM010000505.1, read on the forward strand.
CGCGCCTCCACCATAACCTCGAGTTCGGCCGCCTGCACGCTGGGTGCCGCGAACAGCCGCTGGTGCGACACCTCGATGATGTTGCCGCCGCTGCCGCCGATCTTCGTCGCGATGTCGGCCAGCACGCCGGGCCGGTCCGGGATCTCCATCCGCAGCCGCAGCAACCGCCCGTCGCGCAGCAGGTTGCGCAGCAGCACGTTGGCCAGGATCCGGCTGTCGATGTTGCCGCCGCACACCGGCAGCGCGACCCGCTTGCCCGCGAACCGCTCCGGAAACGCCAGCACGGCGGCCAGTGCGGCAGCACCCGCCCCTTCGGCCACCTGCTTGGCCCCTTCGGCCAGCAGCGCGATCGCGTCCTCGACCGTCCGTTCCGGCACGGTCAGCACCGCGTCCACGTGCCGCCGGATCAGCGCCAGCGGCGCCCGCCCCACCGCCATCACCGCGATGCCCTCCGCGATCGTCGCGCCGCCGAGCGGCGTCGTCTCCTGTCCCGGATGCAGGCTCAGGCTGTCGTAGCCTGCCACTTGCACGCCGACGATCGCCGCCTCCGGGCAGAGCGCGTGCGCCACCGCGGCGCAGCCGCTGATCAGTCCCCCGCCGCCCACCGGCACCACCAGCACGTCCGCCGGCCCGTCATCCTCGAACAGCTCCAGCGCCATCGTGCCCTGGCCGGCCATGATCGCGACATCGTCGAAGGCGTGCACGAGCGTCAGCCCGTCGCGCTCCGAGAGCATCGCGGCATGGGCGTAGGCGTCCGCGAAACTCTCCCCGTCCAGGACGATCTCCGCCCCCCAGGCCCGCGTCCGCGTCACCTTCGACGCCGGCGTGCCCACCGGCATGACGATCACCGCCCGCATGCCCAGCAGGCTCGCGTGCCGCGCCACCCCCTGGGCGTGGTTTCCCGCCGAGGCCGCCACCACGCCCCGCTCGCGCTCGCCCGCGCTGCGCAGCCCCAGCTTGTTCGCCGC
>CAXUBM010000506.1:0-2063 GCA_964249235.1 uncultured Acetobacteraceae bacterium
CGCTGGTGGCATTCGCGTTGCCGCCAGACTCGGCGTTCATCACCGCGGTCGCGTACGGCGAGGCACCCGGCACGTGATACCCACCGGTCCCGTTCGGCGTCGCTGCGGTAATCGGATGGACGGGTGCAGGCGACGGGGCGGAATTCGCAGCCGCGCTGCTGTTCCCGAGAGTGCCGGGGGTTGCGCCCTGCAAGCCACCGCCACCGGGAAGGCCTTGCGAGCTGTCTCCGGTCAGAATGGAGTTCTGCTGCTGCAGCGCGGCGGCCAAAGCCTGCTGCTGCTGCGTGGCGTAGTTCTGAACGCCTTGCTGACCCTGCCCGGTCAGCAGCGCACCAAGGATGCCCTGCACTGCGGACGTGACTGGAGAAAGCGCCGACCCAGCCGAGACTTGCGAGGGGCCACTGGCACCCGAGTTCATCAGCGCTTGGCCAAGCGCGAGCTGGTTCTGCGAGGGGACGAGCTGGGGATAGGCGGCTAAGTCAGTAAGGGAGTTGGACACCTGTCATGGCGACCCTGCTAACGTTCTCAACCATCGCGCGTCGGCGAGCTGAGCTTTAGCGGGCTGCATCCAAAGCTGGATGCCCCCACACGTGGCGACACTCAGCCTACTGGTATAATGTCGAATTTGCAACCTCTTCCATTGCAGTCCGACAGACTCAAACGATTTCGATCTGATCGATGATTGTGTCGTGCTCATCGCTCACCCGCTCTACTCGACGAACGTTACGAGTAAAGTTTGGCAATCGACGTCGCTCAATCTCGTCGTGCTACGAGACGCCGGCTTGCCGCCACACCCAAAAGCGTGACGGCGACGCCGATGAACGCGGTCGGCAGGCTTGTCACCTGAGCCACAAGCCCGATCAACGCCGGTCCAAGCAGGATGCCGGAGAAGCCCATCGTGCTGACCGCCGCAACCGCAAGGTTCGCCGGCATTGCGGTCTGCCCTCCGACGGCTGTGTAAAGCACCGGCACGATGTTGGAGGCCCCAAGCCCGACCAGCGCGAAGCCGATAAGGGCGATCGCGCCGGATGGCGCCAGCACCGCGGTCGCCAGCCCTGACGCGGCCAGACATCCGCCCAGTCCAACGATGCGCGCACCACTCAGCGCTCGCACCAACCGGTCGCCATTGAGCCGACCAAATGCCATGGCGACCGCGAAGGCCGCGTAACCGAAGCCGGCCCGCGCCGGAGACGTGCCGTGCAGCGACGTCATCAGCACGGCGCTCCAGTCGAGCATCGCGCCCTCGGCCAGGAAAACGACGAAGCAGAGCGCGCCGATCGCGAGCACCGGTCCGCGCGGCAAAGCGAGCATCGGCGCGCCCGCCTCTCCGCCGTCGGCCAGCAGATGCCGCCCGAACAGGCCGAGCAGTCCCACAACAACGGCAGACGCGGAACTCGCAGCCATCCAGGGCGACACGCCGGTCCACAACAGGGTCGTGATCCCACCTGCACCTGCCAGGCCGCCGATCGAGAACATGGCGTGGAAGCCCGACATCAGCGGGCGCCGAGCAGCTTGTTCCACCAGCACCGCCTGCAGGTTCGCGGCAACGCCGAAGGCACCGAAGCCCGCGCCGAAAGCAAAGAGCGCGGCTGCCATCGTAGACCGGCTCGAAATAGTCGCCAGAAGCGGGAGCGACGCCGACACGACAAGGCCTGCGCCCCAGATAACGCGACGGCAGCCGAACCGGGCTGTGAGCGCGCCGGAGGCTGGCATGGTGACGATCGAACCGATCCCGAGGCAGAGCAGCAACAGGCCCAGGGCGCCGGGATCGATGCCGAGGCGGGTTTTCGCATACGGGACCATTGGCGCCCAGGACGCAGTGCCGAGGCCGCAAACAAAGAACGCGGCACGGGTGGCGCGTAACGCCCCGGCAGCAGGACGAGCGTCACGAGATTGTCCGGGCATACGGCCAACTACCTATGAGCTACCTAGCTCTTAGGGAAGCCGGTCCAGAAACGAGCTAAGTCGTTGATGAAAATGGCGGACCCGAAAGGATTCGAACCTTCGGCCTTCGCCTTCGGAGGGCGACGCTCTATCCAGCTGAGCTACGGGTCCAACGTCAG
>CAXUBM010000507.1:0-2060 GCA_964249235.1 uncultured Acetobacteraceae bacterium
CCTCGTCTCAGATCGTCGGCGCGCTCGATCGAACATGGTGCCCGTCGTGAAGGACGCCTCTCGTCGTAAGCCCACGTGTCGCACGCTCCCGAACTTGGTCGCGCGAACTCGAATCATCCCCGCAATGACGAAGACGTTCAGGAACGTCCAGATCAAGCCGATCAAGACGCAAGTGAACAGGAATCGGAGCACGGCCGACTTGGAGCGACCGAGATAGAACCGATGTGCGGAAAAGACCCCGAGGAAGAGTCTAAAGCATGAAGGCTACGGGGGCGCTTGACCCATCGTTGGCGACACGCTGCTCGACAAGCATTCGCCGTTGATCGCGAGGTCTTCCACAGCCGTTCTCTCTTTACCGAAAGGATCTTAAGCGGCCGAAGTCGTACTGCCGAGTGCTTTCGCCGCTCAGGGCAGCTATCCGGCTGGATGTCAGAGGACGTGGCTAGGCGGATATTCCGGAGCCGTTGAGGCGATCCGCTTGATCCACCCGGCAACGATGTTCCGCCTGTAGTCGATCTCGACCGCCAGCCTCGCCACGGTCAGATCATACTTCCGGGCGACCCGCGTCAAGCTGTTCGACTTCGCGACCCGGCGCGGATCCCGGGTGTCGGCATTGTCGGCCAGCTTGACCCGACGCGCGGACGTGCTCCCCGTCACCGCAAGACCGATGATCCACCCGCGGTAGTCGGCGGTCCCGTCCAGCTTCGTGAGCTCGCGCGCGGTCACGGCGGTGAGGATCTCCTCCTCGGTCGCGTCCGTGTCCTCAAAGACGTCGTTTAGGACCGCCGCCTCGACCTCCTCGCGCGTCGCGTCGGGGAAGAGGCGGACGAGATGCCCGCGGTGCGCCTGAGGTGATCGATGTAGGGCTCGCCGCAGCCGTCAACCTGGCCGGCGTGCGCTTTGGCCGCCAGATCCATCGACCGGCCGAATCACTCCTCGTTCGCGCGCGTCATCTGGCTCTCCAAACCGGGAAGACGGATGTCCAGCAAGCGAGCCGGACGTCATCGGCTTCTCGCGACGAGCCCCGGCCCCTGACCTCGGCCGTGAAACGCGCCGAGGATCAGGTGGTCGGGCGGTCTCGAAACGAACCCGACCCAAAAGTCGTCCTTGATGATCCCTCTCCAGCCGAGGTCAGCGAGGCTCGGTTAGGGCCGCGGGGGGGGGAGTATACGGCGACGGCCAGCGGTCCGGCTTCAATGCGGTCGTAGGCGCGCGCGATCGCGGCCGCCATCGCCAATATGGCCTCGTCGCGATCATGCTCGATGTAGAACGCCTCCAGGCGGTCAATCATGCGCGCCGCCTCGGCGGAGACGACGATCAACGACGGGCGGCCGGCGCCTTCTCGGTCTCGCCGGCGGCAATGCGGTCTAGGTGCGCGTGACCTCCTCGAGGGAACCGCAGGGCTTGCGGTCGGGCCCGCCGCTCTTGCGGGATCGGGTCGGCGATCGCGTTCCTCGTGCTGCCGTGGCTGCGTTTCGACGGGCTCCGATCGGCGCTGTTCATCAATGCCGGGCTAGTTGCCGGTTCGGTCTACCTGGTGCAGCACACGATCCCGCCGGGAACAGAGTCGCCGGCGTTCCCGCCGATCGCGCTTGAGCAGCAGCCTTAGCCTAGGGAAATGTCCGCTCCAGCGTGAAGCCTGCTGCCGCGGCGCGTCGAGAAAGCTCGTTCAGTTCGCGGTCCGAGATATTCGGTGGCGCGTGGAAGCGAAAGATCGCTTCTGGGCACTCCGACCGGATCTCGCTCATGCGCCGGATCGCGTCAGCCACATCCTCAAGGATCATCGTCTCGTCTGGCGCAGGGTTTGACCGTCTCGGTAGACGGCGATCTCGCAAAATGTGGGCATGTGGTGTCCTCCAAGACGCCCCGGCTACCCGCAGTTCGCGAGAAGGCTAACTTCCGAGATGATGATTATCGGAGGCTAGGCACTTTTCCGACGCCTCGCCGCTGCTCGCACAATGATCTCCTCGCAGAAGGCTGCCGTCGGCCACGCGCGGTCGCTTTGGGCCGAGCTGGTAGCTCCGCCCCAGCATCCTCCCGGCACGTGTCCACCGTTTCAG
>CAXUBM010000508.1:0-2056 GCA_964249235.1 uncultured Acetobacteraceae bacterium
GCGCAGGCCGGAGGCGGCGACGTCGGCGATGGCGGGGAGCAGGCGGGGCTGCAGGAGATCGGGGTCGAAGGCTTCCATGCGGCGGGCGTTCTCGCGGTAGCAGTCCTGGACGAAGTCGCGGAACGAGAAGCCGTCGAGGAACATGTTGGCTTGCGTCACGGCGAAGTCGCGGCCGTCGTTGGCTTGCTTGCCGCGGCCGACCATGCCGCCGAGGCGGCGGGCGGCGCGGCCGTAGAACCAGAGGTTGGTGAGCGCGCGGACCGGGATGAAGCCCCTGCCCTTCTGCACCTGGCGCCAGGCCATGTAGTTGATGAAGAAGACGATGTGGCGGGTTTCCTCGAGCATCAGCATGTCGAAGATCTCGAACATGCCCTCGGGCAGGAACTTGGATTCGCGGGCGGTCTTGAAGGCGCCGAAGCCGAGGAAGGCGTCGAGGCATTCGCCGAAGCCGAAATCGATGAAGGCGGTTTCGAGATTGTTGGGGAACTGCTCGAGAGGCTGCTCGGTGGCGTCGATGCGGTAGCGCTCGATCATGGTCGAGAGGAGCTTGGCGTGGCGGGCTTCCTCGACGCCCTGCAGGGCGACGGCTTCGCGGACGAGGGGGTCTCTGACCTGCGGGGTGAAGGCGGCGACGATGGCGCCGGCGCGGCGCTCGGTGTGGTACACCTCCTGCCAGAAGGGGACGCCGCGCAGGCGGGCGTGTTCCTCGGGGGTGAGGTCGGGCCAGGGGAGTGCCGGCGGGTCGAAATGGATGTGGCTTTCGATGAACTGGCGGCAGAACAGTTCCTTGTGGGCCTCGGAGCCGACCTTGATTCTCATGCGACGTTTCCTGCGGGATTGGCGCGCGCGGCGAGCGACGCGCGGCGGTGGCTGCCGTATCTGCGGCGTTCGGCGCCGGGGCGCGGCTTGGGGTGGCGGAGGCCGTCGACCGCGCGGATCACGGTGAGCGCGGCGCGGGTCAGGGCGGGCATGGTGGTGGGACGGACGAGGCGGCGGTCGTAGCCGGCAAAGCGACGGTCGTTTTCCTCGAGGCAGAGCGCCATCAGGTCGGGCACGCTGAGGTCGACGTCGCTGACGGCCTTGGTGCCGTTGACGGTGAAGTTGCTGTCCTGCCTGGCTTCCTGCTCGCTGGCGACGGTCATGCCCTTGGACATGCTCATGCGCTCGAGGCCGAGGAAGACCCAGACGGCGGCGACGCGGGCCTCGAAGACGAGGCGGCGGACGGGGTCGAGCTGGCGGCGCTGCCAGGCGAGCCAGTTGGCGAAGAGGAGGATGTGGCGGCACTCCTCCTGCATCACGGGCTCGAAGGTGTCGACCAGTTCGGGCGGAAAGAGGCCGGAACGGCGCGCGGTCTCGAACAGGCCGAAGGCGAAGAAGCTGTCGATGCACTCGGAGAAGCCGGTGACCATGTAGGCCCACTCGGAGTCCCTGGGGTTGCGGTATTCGGGTTCGGGCTCGAGCCTGATGCCGTAGAAGGCGACCATGTTGTGGAGGACCTCCTTGTGGCGGCCCTCCTCCCAGCCGTTGCGCTCGATGGCGTCGCGCCACTCGACGTCGTGGCAAGAGCGGCCGTAGGCGAGCATGCGCAGGCGGGCCTTGCCCTCGGTCTGCACGGCGATGTCCCAGATCGGCAGGCTGGTGATGCGCTCGCGGGTGGCGTCGTCGAGGACGGGCCAGTCGATGACCGAGGGTTTGTAGGGGTTGAAGGTCTCGTGGAACATGCGGCAGGCGGCGCTCTTCTGGGCGTCGCTGCCCACCGTCCAGCGGCCGGGTTCCGGGCTGGTCCAGTGGCGGGCGGCATGGTCGGCGGCCTGAACGACGTCTACATCCATGGCGTTACCCTCGGTCGAACTGGTGACGGTATGGCGTCGGTGGGCGCCATCGTCCAGACAGGGAGGGTTGGCGATGCAGGTGGCGGTGGTCGGGCTGGGGCCGATGGGCTCCCGGATGGCGGCGCGGTTGCTCGAGCGCGGCTGCGAGGTCGCGGTGTGGAACCGATCGGGCGGCAAGGCGGATGCGCTGGGATTCGCCACCAGAGAGGGTGCCGCTCTCGCGG
>CAXUBM010000509.1:0-2053 GCA_964249235.1 uncultured Acetobacteraceae bacterium
GATGCGCGCTGCCGCGCGGCCACCGCGTCCCACATCAGGCGCGGATCGAAGGCATCGGCGGCGAAGATCGTCAGCACGACCACGGACGCGAAGGCGACGATGCCGGGATCGGCATTGACGTTGGCCAGGAAGCCGAAATGCACCAGCGCCACCAGGATCGAGATCATGAAGACGTCGATCATCGACCAGCGACCGATAAAGGTGATGACGCGAAAAAGCCGCGTCCTGTCATGCAGCGCGGCGCCGAGCCGGAAGTGGGTCATGACCACCATGATCGTCAATCCGACCACCTTCAAACAAGGGACGCAGATGCTGGCGAAGAACACGAGCAGAGCCAGCGGCAGCATGCCGGCCTGGTAGAGCTCGTCCACGCCGGCCAGGATCGTGCTCGGCTCGCCGCGGCCGAAGCGGGTCAGCGTCAGCACCGGCAAGAGATTGGCCGGGATGTAGAGAATGAACTAGGCCAGCAGGAAGCCGACCGTTCGCGGCATGCTTTTGGTCTCTCGCCGGTGCAGCGTCGCGTGGCAGCGCGGGCACAGGGTGGCGTCGAGCTGCTCGCCCGGCCCGGGCGCGCGCAGGACGAGCTCGCAATCGTGGCACGCGATCAGCCGGGCCGGGGAAGCCAGCGCTTCGTCCGCCTCCACCCTGGGCGGCGCCCCGCGCTCGGCCAACTGGTCGCGCCCCACCTTCTCCCAGACCGCACTCTTGTCGAACGCTCCATCGGCGGCGATCATCAGCACCATGATCCCGGCCAGCGCGAAGATGGCGGAATCGAGTTCGACGTAGGCGAGGTCGACGAGCTTGGTGTAGGCGACGAACACGCCCAGCATGTAGACCTCGATCATCGACCAGGGCCGCAGCCGCCCCTGCCAGCGCAACAGCCGGGCCAGACCGCGCGGCGTCCGCGGCCGCGACGCACCCACCAGCACCATCAGGTTCAGCCCGATCACCATCCCGGGCATCAGCACGGTGGCGAGCATCACCAGGATGCCGACGCCGGGCAGGCCGCTTTCGGCGCCCAGCAACGCCGCCGGCCCGGTCAACACGGTCACCGTGTGCAGCCGCCCGAGCAGGTCGAGTGTCATCAGCGGCATGCCGAGCACGACCACGTAGAGGATCGCGGCGGTGACGCTGCACGACAGCGCCAGCATGATCGGGTCGCCCCGGTGGTTCCGAAGCCACGCGCCGCACCTTACGCACCGCACGGTCTGCCCAGGCTGGCTACCCGGTATCCGTTGGGCGAGGCCGCAATCGGGACATTCGCGCACGCCGACTGCGATCTCGGTCCGGATTCCCGCAGCGGTGGCGTTCGGGTGGCTGTGGATGTGGTCCTCCGACATCTGTCGCGACAGTTGCGGCTGCGTCCGGGCGCGTCAACACCCGCACCTCGGTTGCGGTTGCGCCCGCCCTTCGCTAAGACCCCGCAACCTGGACGCCGACATAGCTCAGGGGTAGAGCAACTGATTCGTAATCAGTAGGTCCTCGGTTCAAATCCGAGTGTCGGCACCAGATTCTCCCGATGAATTAGAGGATGCGGGCCACGCTCGATCCTGGACGCCGCCTTTTTGGGCCGGCGTCCAGAATCGCGGGCGCCGCGACGCTGCCCGTGCGCACGTCACCTCGACGCGGCGGTGGAGCCGGTAACGATCGGCATTACCGTCGGACCCGCGAGAATGGTCCGGCTCGGCGCCCGTGCGCGAAGGCGCGCCAAGCGTCCGTGTCCCCCTTCAGCTGCTCCAGATCGTTGTCCGTGAGCGTTGCCCGGGCCTCGCGAGCGCGCGGGGAGAGATCGGCGGCCTCGCCCGTGTCGCCAAGATGCGCCGCGTCACAGGCGAGGTAGCGCCGTGCGGTGGCTAGGTCGGCGCCGTCCAGGTGCCCAGCGCGCGGCGCAGCAGCAGCCGGCTGCCCGCGTCGTCGCCGCCGGAACGTCGGCGCGCGCGGCCGATGCCGCGAACGCCAGCACCCCGGCGAGGCGCGCACAGCCAAGGACGAATGGAACGATCTTCGGCTCCGATGTCATGCTGTCGGCTGTCACCGCTCGGTGGTGTCTCAG
>CAXUBM010000510.1:0-2044 GCA_964249235.1 uncultured Acetobacteraceae bacterium
CGGAAAGGAAGGCATCGAAGACGTGCGGGCGGGCGACGGTGGCGGCGAGGCCCACGGTGCCGCCGGTGAGCGCCTTGGACAGGCAGATGATGTCGGGGGTGATGGCGGCCTGCTCGCAGGCGAAGAGGGTGCCGGTGCGGGCGAAGCCGGTGAAGACTTCGTCGGCGATGAGGAGCACGCCGTGGCGGTCGCAGGCGGCGCGGATCGCGTGCAGGGTCTCGGGGGGGTGGAGACGCATGCCGCCGGCGCCTTGGACGAGGGGTTCGACGATCACGGCGGCGAGCTCGCGGGCGTGGCGGTTCAGGGCGGTCTCGAAGTCCGCGAACGTGGTGATGAGTTGCTCAGGGAGGACGCCGCGGAAGAGGATGTGCATGCCTTCGTCGGGGTCGCAGACGGACATGGCGGCGAGCGTGTCGCCATGGTAGCCGCCGGCGAAGGCGAGCAGGCGGGTGCGGCCGCGGACGCCGCGGTTGATCCAGTACTGGATGGCCATCTTGATGGCGACTTCCACGGCGACGGAGCCGGAGTCGGAGAAGAAGACGTGCTGGAGGTCGCCGGGGAGGATCGCGGCCAGGCGGCGGGCGAGCCGTTCGGCGGGATCGTGGGTGAGGCCGCCGAACATGACGTGCGGCATGGTTCGGAGCTGGGCGGTCGCGGCGGCGCGGATATGGGGGTGGTTGTAGCCGTGCACGGCGGTCCACCAGGAGGCGATGCCATCCACAAGGGTGCGGCCGTCCTCGAGCGTGATGGCGGTGTTGAGGGTGGCCTTGGCCCTGATCGGGGCTTGGGCGGTCTTGTGCTGGGTGTAGGGCCGCCAACAGTAATGCGGGTCGGGACACACGGTGCCGGGCGGGGCGGTCCCCCTCGCGCTCGCGCGGAAGGGGGCCGTCAAGGGGCGGTGCCCGTCGTGCGGTAACCGAGCTTGCCGAGGAGGTTTCGGTCGCGATCCTCGGCCGGGTTGGGAGTGGTGAGGAGCTTGGCGCCGTAGAAGATGGAGTTGGCGCCGGCGAGCAGGCAGAGGGCCTGGGTTTCGTCGGACATGGCTTCGCGGCCGGCGGCGAGGCGGACGCGCGAGCGGGGCATGACGAGGCGGGCGGTGGCGACCACGCGGACGAAGTCGATCGGGTCGACGGCGGCCGCGTCGGCGAGCGGGGTGCCGGCGACGCGGACGAGCATGTTGATGGGCACGCTCTCGGGGTGGCGAGGGAGGTTGGCGAGCTCGACGAGCAGGCCGGCCTGGTCGTCGCGGGTTTCGCCCATGCCGACGATGCCGCCGCAGCAGACGTGGATGCCGGCATCGCGGACGTGCCCGAGGGTGTCGAGGCGGTCCGCGTAGGTGCGGGTGGTGATCACGGCACCGTAGTGTTCGGGCGAGGTGTCGAGGTTGTGGTTGTAGTAGTCGAGACCGGATCGGGCGAGGCGCTGGGCTTGAGGTTGGGTGAGCATGCCCAGCGTGACGCAGGTCTCGAGGCCGAGGGATCTGACGCCTTCGACCATGGCGCAGACGGCGTCGAGGTCGCGGTCCTTGGGGTTGCGCCACGCGGCCCCCATGCAGAAGCGGGCGGCGCCGCGGTCGCGGGCGGCGCGGGCTTGCGCGAGGACCGCGTCGATCTGCATCAGTTTGGAGGCGGGGACGCCTTCGTGATGGGCGCTCTGGGGGCAGTAGGCGCAATCCTCGGGGCAGCCGCCGGTCTTGATCGAGAGCAGGGTGGAGATCTGGATGTCGTTGGGGTCGAAGTGGGCGCGGTGGACGGTCTGGGCGCGGTGCATGAGCTCGGCGAACGGGAGGGCCATCAGCGCGCGGACTTCGTCGCGGGTCCAGTCGTGGCGGACGAGGTCGAGCGGCATGTCCATCTGTGTCTCCTGTCCGGCGGGCGGCCCCGGGGGTGAGTAGTCTCGAAGCGTTCGCGCTTGGCAAGCTCGAGGGGCTCGAGGGGCGGCGATTGCGGCGCCGGCTGGTGGAGACGCGCCGGGAGGAGCCGCCGTTCGTGATGCGTGGCGGGCGGCGGCTCGTCTCGCTGTCGTGCAACGACGTGCTCGGGTT
>CAXUBM010000511.1:0-1808 GCA_964249235.1 uncultured Acetobacteraceae bacterium
GAGCGGAGGCGGCTGGGTGGCGTCTGGTCAGGGCGAGAGGCGGCAGCTTTGCCAGCGGCCATTCTCGAGCTCGAATAGCACGCGATCGTGAAGACGATGTGGACGATCCTGCCAGAACTCCAGCCGGGCCGGAACGACGCGAAAGCCCGACCAGTGGGCGGGACGGGGGATGTCGTCGTGCGGATAGCGGGATTCCAGCCTGGCGAGCTTGGCCTCGAGGGTGGCGCGGTCGGCGAGCGGGCGGGACTGGGCGGAGGCGTGGGCGCCGAGGCGCGAGAGCCGGTCGCGGGTGGCGTAGTAGCCGTCGGCCTCCTCGCGGCTGACGTCGTAGGCGGCGCCTTCGATGCGGATCTGGCGGCGCAGGCTTTTCCAGTGGAAGAGCATGGCGACGCGGGGTTCGGCGGCGATGGCCTGGCCCTTGCGGCTCTCGAGGTTGGTGTAGAAGACGAAGCCGCGGCGGTCGTGGCCCTTCATCAGGACCATGCGGGCGGACGGATCGCCGTCGGGGTCGACGGTGACGAGGCAGAAGGCGTTGGCGTCCTCGGGTTCGGCGGCGCGCGCGTCGGCGAACCAGCGGTCGAACAGTTCGAACGGGTCGGTCGCCCCGAAGACCTCGCTGGCCGTGTCCATCCGCTCGCTCCCTTGTCGGTGCGGTGGCACTGTGCCACGACGAACGCTCCACCAGCCAATTCGGAGGACGGTCATGCCCGAGGGAAGGGAGGCCGCGGACCTCGTGACCGAGGCAGAGGATGGCCTGGGCCACGTGCCGCGTGGGACGCTGATGAGCGGCAAGCGCGGCGTGGTGATGGGGGTCGCCAACGACCGCTCGATCGCCTGGGGGATCGCGGCGAGCATCGCGGCGCAGGGCGCGCAGCTGGCCTTCACCTACCAGGGCGAGGCGCTGGGCAAGCGGGTGCGGCCGCTGGCCGAGCAGGTGGGCTCGTCCGTGGTGCTGCCCTGCGACGTGGGCGACGACGCGGCGATCGACGAGACGTTCCGGCAGATCGAGGCGGCGTGGGGCGGCATCGATTTCGTGGTCCACGCGATCGGCTGGGCGGACAAGCAGTATCTGCGGGGCCGCTACGTGGACACGCCGCGCGACGCCTTCCTCACCGCGCTGGACATCTCGGCCTACTCCTTCACGGCGGTCTGCCGGCGGGCGGCGCCCTTAATGAAGCCGGGCGGGTCGCTGCTGACGCTGACCTATCTCGGGGCGGAGCGGTGGATGCCGCACTACAACGTCATGGGGGTGGCGAAGGCGGCGCTGGAGGCGAGCGTGCGCTACCTGGCGGCCGACCTCGGCGCGGACGGGATCAGGGTCAACGCGATCAGCGCCGGGCCGATCAAGACGCTGGCGGCGAGCGGGATCGGGGATTTCCGCTATATCCTGAAGTGGAACCAGCTGAACGCGCCGCTCGAGCGCAACGTGACGCTGCAGGACGTCGGCGGGGCGGGGCTGTATCTGCTGTCCGATCTCGGCGGCGGCGTGACCGGCGAGGTCCACCATGTCGACTGCGGGTATCACATGGTGGGGATGAAGAACCCGAAGGCGCCGGACATCGCCACCGTGGACTGATGACGCACAACCGGTTCGGACATCTCTTCACCGTCACGACCTGGGGTGAGAGCCACGGGCCGGCGATCGGGTGCGTGGTGGACGGGTGCCCGCCCCGCATCGCGCTGAGCGAGGCGGACATCCAGCCCTGGCTGGACAAGCGGCGGCCCGGGCAGAGCCGATTCACGACGCAGCGGCGCGAGCCCGACCGGGTGCGGATCCTGTCGGGGGTGTTCGAGGGGCGGACGACGGG
>CAXUBM010000511.1:1818-2043 GCA_964249235.1 uncultured Acetobacteraceae bacterium
GGGGTTTTGGGCGTTGGGGGTGGGGGCGGCGGCGGTGGCGCGCCGGATGCTGGCCGACGCCACGGGCGGGGCGTTGCGGGTGCGCGGCGCGCTGGTGCAGATGGGCGCGCACCGGGTCGATCGCGCCCGATGGGACGACGGGGAGATCGACCGCAACCCGTTCTTCTGCCCGGACGCGACGGCGGCGGTGGCCTGGGAAGGGGTGCTGGACGGTGTGCGCCCATC
>CAXUBM010000512.1:0-2042 GCA_964249235.1 uncultured Acetobacteraceae bacterium
GGTCTCATCGGCGCGGGCCAGGGTCTGGCGCGCGAGGGGAGGACGGGAGATTTCCTGACCGGGGTGCTGGCGGTGCTGGTCGCGACGCCTTGCACGGCGCCGTTCATGGGAGCGGCACTGGCGGCGGCGCTGAGCGGGCCGGCGGCGGATGCGATGGCGATCTTCGCCTGCCTCGGGCTGGGATTGGCGCTGCCGTCGCGGGAGGTCGGGATCGTGCCGGGCGCGGCGCGGGCCTTGCCGCGGCCAGGGGGAGGGAGGGTGGTTGTGCGGCAGTTCCTCAGTTTTCCGATGTTTGCCGCGACGGCGTGGCTGCTGTGGGTGCTGAGCGACGAGGCGGGCTCGTCGGGGTTGCTGGCGGCGCTGTGCGGGCTGCTGCTGATCGGGTTCGGCGGCTGGGTGCATGGTCTGGTGCAGCGCATGCCGGCGCTGCGTGAGCGGACGCGCCGCGGTCTGGGCATCGCGGCTTCGGTGTGCGTGTTGGCGGCGCTGTCGCTGTTGCCAGGGATGCAGGCGGGCGGAGGGGAGCCGGCGGCGGATCTGGCGGGATCGGAGCCGTTCAGCCAGGCCAGGCTTGCTGGGCTGCGGGCGGCGGGGCGGCCGGTGTTCGTCGATGTCGGCGCGGCCTGGTGCGTGACCTGCCTCGTCAATGAGCGGCTGGCGCTGGAGCCGGACGCGGTGCGGCAGGCGTTCGCGTCGGGCGAGGTGGCGTTGCTGCATGGCGATTGGACCAGCCGGAGCGAAGGGGTGACGCAGTTCCTGCATCGCTTCGGCCGGGACGGGGTGCCGCTCTACGTCTTCTTTCCGGCGGGCGACGGGACGCCGCGCGTGCTGCCGCAGGTGCTGACGCCGGGACTGGTGCTGCAGACGGTCAGAAGGAGCTGACCGGGGCGGGTCCGGGGCTGCCACCGCGGGCCGGGTCCGGGACAGCGCCCGGCTGGCTTGCGCCGCCGTCGACGACGGCTCGCTCGAGCAGCAGGCGCCTGAAGGCCTCCTCGGCCATCGGCCGGCCGAGAAGGTAGCCCTGGGCTTCGGTGCAGCCGATGTCGCGCAGCATGGCGAGCTGGCGCTCGGTCTCGACGCCTTCGGCGGTGGTGATGATGCCGAGCATGGTGCCGAGACCGGAGATGGCGCGCACGACCGCCTGCTTGTCGGTTCGGTTCTCGATGTCGACGACGAAGGCCTGGGCGATCTTGATCTTGTTGAACGGGAACGCGCAGACGTGGCTCAGGGAGGAGTAGCCGAGGCCGAAATCGTCGAGCGCGATCCTCAGGCCGCGGGCGCTGACCGCGCGCAGGGCGTGCTCGGCGGCGGAGGCGGAGGAGATCAGGGCCGTCTCGGTGATTTCGAGCTCGAGACGCTGCGCCGGCAGGCCGGTCTCGGCCAGGACGTCGTCGACGAGGCGCAGCAGGGCGCGGTCCCGCAGCTGGACGGCGGAGACGTTCACGGCGAGGCTGAGCGGAAGCGGCCAATGGGCGGCGGAATGGGCGGCGGTGCGCAGCACCCAGGCACCGATCTCGACGACGAGCCCGGTCTGTTCGGCGACCTCGATGAAGCGTTCGGGACCGAGGCGGCCGCGTGTGGGGTGCATCCATCGCACCAGGGCCTCGGCGCCGTGCAGGGAGCCATCCTTGAGCGAGACCACGGGCTGGTATTCGAGGAACAGCTCGCCGGCGTCGAGCGCGCGCCTGAGGTCGGTCTCGATGAGCTGCCGGTCGGCCAGGGCGTGCGCCATCTCGCGATCGAAGAAGCGGGCGGCGCCGCGGCTTGCGCTCTTGGCGGCGTAGAGGGCGAGGTCGGCGTGATGGAGGAGCATGCTGGCGGCGTTCGCGTCCTCGGGGGCGCAGGCGGCGCCCACGGAGGCGGCGATCTCGACGCGCGAACCCTGGACGTGAAGCGGGAGTGCCAGCGCGTCCAGGATCCGGCGCATGACGGCGCCGACCTCGTCGCGGTCGGCGGTCTGCAGGATGATGGGGAATTCGTCGCCCCCAAGGCGGGGGCCGACGTCGTGGGCGCGCACGCCGTCGCGCAGGCGCGGGGCGCCG
>CAXUBM010000513.1:0-2029 GCA_964249235.1 uncultured Acetobacteraceae bacterium
CCGGCAGATCGCGGTAACGATCTCGGCGTCGACCGTGATCTCCTGCTTCGTGTCGTTGACGCTGAGCCCGGCGCTGTGCGCGATCCTGTTCCTGCCGCATGAGTCGCACCCGATGGGGCGGCGGTCGATCGGTCGGAGGATCGTGGGCGCGGGGTTCGGGGCATTCAATGCCGGGTTCGCGTGGTTGTCGAACGGGTACGGGGCGCTGACGCGGCGGCTGGTGCGGATGCTGGGGCTGGTGGCGGTCGTCTATGTCGGGCTGATCGTGCTGGCGGGCTTCCAGTTCTCGCGCGCACCGACCGGCTTCATTCCGGAGCAGGACCAGGGCTATCTGATCACGGTGCTGCAGCTGCCGCCGGGGGCGACGCTCGACCGGACGGAGGCGGTGGTCAAGCGGGCGGTGGACATCATCCTGGCCACGCCGGGCGTGGAGCACGTGGCGCCGTTCGCGGGGCTGGATGCGACGACGTTCACGGTGGCGTCGAACGACGGGACGATCTTCGAGGGTCTGCCGACGCTCTACAACCATCACCGCAAGGGTGTGACGGCGGCGTCGGTGCTGGCCGATCTGCAGCGGCGGCTGTCGGTGATCCAGGACGCGTTCATCCTGACGATCCCGCCGCCGCCGGTTCAGGGACTGGGCAGTTCCGGCGGCTTCGAGATGGAGCTGCAGGACACGCAGGGGCTGGGGTCGGACGCGCTGTCGAAGGCGGCGCAGGCGCTGACGGGGGCGGCGAACCAGGATCCGCATTTCGCCGGCGTGTTCACGCTGTTCGGGACGCGCACGCCGTCGGTGTATGCCGACATCGACCGCGAGAAGGCGGAGATGGTGGGGCTGACGCCGAGCGACGTGTTCAACACGCTGCAGGTCTATCTCGGGTCGCAGTACGTCAACGACTTCAATTATCTGGGGCGGACCTACGAGGTGATCGCGCAGGCGGACGGGCAGTACCGGCGCAGCGTCGACGACATCGGGCGGCTGCGGGCGCGCAACACGAGCGGCGAGATGGTGCCGATCGGAACCGTGGCGCGGATGCACGAGATCACGTCGGCGTACCGGGTGCCGCGCTACGACCTGTTTCCCTCGGCGGAGATCATGGGCACGGCGGCGCCCGGGGTGGCGTCGGGGACGGCGCTGGACGAGATGGAGAAGCTCGCGCACAAGGTGCTGCCGCCGGGGATCGGGTTCGAGTGGACCAACCTGGCCTTCCAGCAGAAGCAGAAGGGAACGCCGACGCTGCTGGTGTTCGGGGCGGCGGCGCTGTTCGTGTTCCTGGTGCTGGCGGCGCAGTACGAGAGCTGGAAGCTGCCGCTGACCGTGGTGCTGATCGTGCCGATGTGCCTGCTCGCCGCGGTCTCTGGGCTGCTGTTCCGCGACATGTCGGTGGACATACTGGCGCAGATCGGCTTCGTGGTGCTGGTCGGGCTGGCGGCGAAGAACGCCATCCTGATCGTCGAGTTCGCCCGCCAGGGCGAGGAGAGCGGCCTGACCGCCGCGCGGGCCGCGATCCAGGCGGCACGCACCCGGCTGCGGCCGATCCTGATGACGTCGTTCGCCTTCATCCTCGGCGTGGTGCCGCTGGTGGTGGCGACCGGCGCGGGCTCCGAGATGCGGCAGTCGCTCGGCACCGCGGTGTTCTCCGGGATGCTCGGCGTCACCCTGTTCGGCCTGGCCTTCACGCCGGTGTTCTACGCCGTGATCCGCCGCCTGTTCGCGCGCCGCCCGCGCCGCCTCGCCGTCCAGGATCCTCCCGCGCGGGACGCCGCAGCCCGGGGCTCCGCAGCCCGCGCCTGACGCTCTATAAGGGCCGACATCCCGGGGGTTGCGACCCGGAAGCGTCCAGGGCGCAGCCTGGCGAGCAGGTGCGACACCGGCCGCTTGCCCTTGACCTGCATGCGCAGGCTGACCACGCCGCGGGTCGGGCGCGGGGGCGGCTCCACCCCCTCCAGGTCGGCCGCGTCCTCGGCCGCGTCGCGGCCCAGGGTCTCCCCGCCGTCGCGGTCCAGCCGCACGTGGTCGATGGTGAAG
>CAXUBM010000514.1:0-2027 GCA_964249235.1 uncultured Acetobacteraceae bacterium
GGGCCGGTGTTCCCCTTGAACGAGACCATCCGGTCGAAGTCGAAGACGTAGGCGGACTCGCCGTGGACGGCGTCGTCGCCGACGCGCAGCATCGCGTCGTCCATGCGCAGGGGGACGAAGACCGAGATCACCTTGAGGATGATGAAGGTCATGACGACGTTGTAGACGATGATGAAGACGGCGCCGATGAATTGCAGCCAGAGCTGGTGGGGGTTGCCGTAGAGCAGGCCGGTGACGCTGACGCCCGGCGCATCCTTGTCGGTTCCGATGTATTCCAGCATGGCCGGGGTGGCGAGGATGCCGGTGATGAGGCCGCCGACGACCGCCGGGACGCGATGGGTCGAGAAGATGGCCAGAGTGTCGTCGACGCGCAGCATGAGCCGGCTCTTCTGGAAGCGGTTCATGCTGTACCAGGGAATGATGCCGGCGCAGACGCCGATGATGATGGCGCCGTAGCCGTTGACGTAACCCGCGGCCGGCGTGATCGCGACCAGGCCGGAGATCATGCCGTTGACCGCACCGATGATCGAGGGCTTGCCGTAGGCCATCTTGTCGGCGAGCGACCAGACCAGCACCGCGACCGCGGTGGCGACGTTGGTGTTCAGCACGGCGGCGCCGGCATCGGCGTTGGCGAAATAGGGATCGCCGCCGTTGAAGCCGTTCCAGCCTAGCCAGAGGATGCCGGCGCCGACCAGGGTGATGAGGAGGCTGTTGGGCGGGAAGTCGTCGCGATCGATCTTTAGGCGCGGCCCGACCAGGGCCGCGGCGGTGAAACCGGATGCGGCGGCGGCGAGATGGATGACGTAGCCGCCCGAGAAGTCGGCCACGCCGAGCGTGGCGAGCCAGCCGCCGCCCCAGATGCTGAAGGCGCCGACCGTGTAGACCAGCGTCATCCAGACGGGGCAGAAGATCGCCCAGGCGGTGAAGTTCATCCGGCCGAGCACAGCGCCGGCCAGGATGATCACGGTGATGGCGGCGAAGACGAACTGGAAGAAGATCAGGGTGGCCATCGGGAAGCCGAGGGCCGGCATGCCCGCCGCCGCCGCCGGGATGGTGGCCTGACTGAGCATGAAGTTGGCGCCGCCGACCGGCGACGGATGGCCGAGGAACGGAAACCATTGAGGTCCGAATGCCATGTTGTAGTCGAACAGCACCCAGACGACGAGGACCGACGCGAACGCATACATGGCCATGAAGGCCGAGTTGATCGCCCATTTGTGCTTCACGACACCGCCGTAGAGCACCATGAGGCCGGGGATGCTTTGCAGGCCGACGAAAGTGGCGGCGGCGAGCTGCCAAGCGTTGTCGCCGGTGTCGAGCCATTTCGGTGACGGTAGGATCATTCGGTGTCTCCAAACTGCGGCATTGGCCGCTGTTCCTGCGCGTGCGGTTTTGCGGGGGCGGGTTATGCAAGATCGATGCAAGACCAGTGGCGCTGCCCTGGATACCGCCCAGGGGGAGCGCCCTCGGATCCGGGGTTTGGGTCGATGCGCGACGGGTTAAAAGAACGACCTGGTTTGCTTGATGTAGGATGATCCAATGATGCGACTGGCCGTTGCGATTGCCCTGATGATCTCGCCGCGATGCCTGGCGCAGGCGCCGCCGGGGAGTGCGCGGGTGGTGTGCATCAACCCGTTCAGCGGGGCGACGTGGGCGTTGGTGGTCGACGAGAGGCACGGGACGGTGGACGGGTTCGCGGCGCGGCTTGGGGCCTCGATCACTTGGCACGACCAGCGCGACGGAGGTCATTACCGGCTGGACCGCGAGACCGGCGCGATGTCGGTGATCTTCGCCTCGAGCACGGGCGGATACGAGCTGCACGATCATTGCCGGGCCGATCCGGGCCGTTGACCGGGGTCTGGCCGGAGGTCGGGATCGGCTACTGCTCGGAGACGGGGCCGCGGGCGCGCAACGAGGATTTCGGCGGCGCGGTGGTCGGCGGCGCGGGTCGGGCGGACGTGGCGGCGGCGCTGTCGGACGGGATCGGCGGGGCGCAGGGCGGAGGGGGGGCGGCGGAAGCGGCGGTG
>CAXUBM010000515.1:0-2023 GCA_964249235.1 uncultured Acetobacteraceae bacterium
GCCGGACATCATGCAGCGGGAGACCGTCGGGGCCGCCCGGGTCGCGACGGTGTCGACGCGGGCCGATCCCTGGTGGCGCCACGTCACCCTCGGCCACGCCGCCCGGTCCACCGAGGGCAACGCGGTCGAAGTCGCCTGGTGGGCGCATGCGAACGCCATCCATTCGCTGGTCGTCGTGACCGCCGGCTACCACATGCGGCGCGCGATGGCGGACATCGGGGCCGCCTTGCCCGACGTGCGGCTGAGCGGCTACGCGGTGCACCCCGGCGCCGGCCCGCGAACGCTCGCGGTGGAGTATCTCAAGCTGCTCGCCGCGCGGCTGCACGTGCCGTCGGCGACGACCCGCTCCGAAGCGACCTGACCCTTGCCCGCCGGGGCGGGCTCGCGCATGCAGGCCCATGGGCACGCTCCGCGTGATGCTGTTCGACGCGTATTTCCTGGTCCTGACGCTGGCGCTCGGCCTGGCCGGCATCGGGGTGCGCGCCGTACGGCCGAGCCTCGCCTTTCCGCTGGCCCGCCTGTGGACGCGCCTGACGATCGCGGGTCTGCACCGCATCGCCGGCGTCCGCTTCGTCGTGGTCGGGCGCGAGAACCTGCCGCCGGGCCCGGTGGTGATCGCCTCCCAGCACCGATCCGCACTCGACGCCCTGGTCTGGTTCACGATCGTCGACCACCCGGCCTACATCATGAAGCAGGAGCTCCGCCGCATACCGCTGGTCGGACCCCTCCTCGAGCCGGCCGGCATGATCGCCGTGGATCGCGCCGGGGGTGGGCAGGCGCTGCGACGCCTCCTTCGAGACGCGGAGGCGGCACTGCGCGGCGGCCGCCAGCTCGTCATCTTTCCCGAGGGCACCCGGGTCGCGGCCGGTGGGCTTGTCTCGCTCTGGCCGGGCGTGGCGGCACTGGCGGGGCGCGGCGCACCGATCCTGCCGGTCGCCACCGATTCGGGAGCCGTCTGGGGCCGCTCGGTCCTGGGGCGTTTGCGCCGGCGCGGACGCCTGATCTCGATCGTCATCGAACAGCCCTTGCCAGACGATGCAAAGCGCGAGACGTTGATGGCTTCCCTGGCGGAGGCCTGGACGCGTGCGTCCGCTCGCCTCGCCTCGCGGGACTGTGGATAACTCTGTGGGTGGACTCGGCACTTCGGCGTCGCCGCCTGGCCACGACCGGCATGTTCCGTCGCCGGAGCCGCGGCGGGAGCGGAACGTTCGTTTCGCCCGCGCAAGTCATGGCAAACGTCGCAACGTCCAAAACCGAGAGAATTCTCAGTTATGTCAGCATGTTCTCTGTCCGACGCCTCACGTCCGGCGCAGATGACGAATTAATGAACGCCACGAGCGTTTTGAAATTGCGGCGCTTCGCCTGGTCGATCGAGCCCGGAGATGGTCACCCCTCGCCTGTGGATGAGCTGTGCGACGCTTCCGCCTGCTAACGGTGCTGGCCGGGCTCGCCGCCGTCGCCGCCCTGATCACCTCGGCGGCCTTGGTTCGCGCCGGCCATCGACGTCTCCTGACCGACTGGACGCGGCTGCAGACGGGCGCGCTCGCACTCGGCGCCCGTCTCGACGGCGCGCCGTCCGTCGCGACGGGCTGGCCGCTGGCGGCGACGCGTCGGATCGCCAGTCCAGCCCTGTTCCTGCCGGGCGGCATCGTCGTCGCGGCCGTCCGCGTCGACCTGCGCCGGCCGATCCTCGAACCAGACCGGCTCGAGGTGCGGTCCACGGAGCTGACGCTGAGCCGCCCGCCGGGAATGCGGGTCGCGCGTCTGTGGGGCGAGCAGGCCGCGTCGCTTCGCGTCGACGCAAAGGGATGGGTGCTGTCGGCGAGGAACCTGCGGCTGGCGACCGGCGGCGGCGGCCCGGACGACGTCGCCGCCGCGGTCTCGGGACGGGGGACGCTGCGCGATGGCCCGGCCGGCCTGGACGTCGTCGTCGATCTCGAACGGCTCACCCTGCCGCTGAGCGAGGTGAGCGGCAGGGCGAGCACGCTCGACCATGCCAGCCTGCGCGCGCGCCTGTCCGGAC
>CAXUBM010000516.1:0-2021 GCA_964249235.1 uncultured Acetobacteraceae bacterium
AGGTGGGCAGCCGCACGGACGGCCAGGAGCGGGCGGCGCAGGCGACGATCGGCCGGCCCGAGAGGATGGAGAGCAGCACCAGGCCGTCCTTGACCTGGCGGGCCGGCCCGCGCGGCCCGTCCGGCGTCACCGCCAGGTGCTCGCCGGCGCGCAGCAGCCCGACCGCCTTGCGGAAGGCGCCGGCGCCGCCGCGATCGGTCATGCGGCCGTTCTTTCGGCGACCGCTGGACCCATGGACGGCGCGGCCGCCGAAGCGCGCGACGACGCGCGCGATCATCACGCCGTCGCGGTGACGGCTGACCAGGAAGTTGGTTCGCGGAGACTGGTCCGGCGGAATGCCGGAGCGGCGCGCCACCCTCCACAGGCAGGGCATGAGCAGCAGGCGCTCGTGCCAGAAGGCGAAGATGACCGGCTCGCGCGTGACGAGCCGCAGGATGTCCTGCGGCCCGTCGAGGCGCCAGCGCGTCGTGCGCAGGGCGAAGGCGAGATAGAGGGTGGCGAGGGAGGCGAGAAGCTGACCGGACCTGTCCCTCCCGGTGCCGCCGCCTGCGGTGCTGCCGCGCCGCAACGAGGCGTCCCTGCAGGCCTAGGAGCGGGCCGGGGTGAGCGGCGCATTGCTGACGGTGATGGCCAGGTCGAGGGTGACGCGCGGCTGGCCGGGTCCGGGCACGAGCTGCACCTGCATGCTGTCGGGGCCGATATAGCCGCCCGTCGGCGTGTAGGTGATCCGCGACAGGCCGTCATAGTTGTAGAGCAGCGGCGAGCCGTGCTGCGGCACCCTGGTGACGATGAAGGAGGCGAACGGGCCGCCGCCCGCCTGCGCCACATCGAGCTTGCAGAAGCCGCCGTCGTTGTTGAGCCGCATCGGGACGGTGAGGCCGCCGGTCGCCGGCAGAGTGGGTTTCGGCACCTGGCAGGCGGCGGCCGGCTTGAGATAGCCGTAAGGGTTGGGGGGGAGCGCCGCGGCCATCTGCGGCGGGTGAGCGCAGCCTGCAAGGCCGGCCGACGCGGCGGCCATGGTCGACAGAACGAATCGCAGGCGCACGCGGTACTCCGACTTCGGCGACGGGCCGTGGCTATAGAAGACCGCCGGGGCCGTGTCGAGGCGATCGGTTCCCGGGCGGCGTGTCCGGGCGGCATCGTTGCGTTTTGATAAAAGCGGTCTGGTGCGATCGGGCGATCCGTGGTGCATTCCGGCCACTGCGGCAGCCCTTCCGGCAGGCAATTCGGTCAAAACGCTTGTAGAACCGCGCGGTGCGGGCCAGAGTTCGACCATCGTGTGACCGAGGTCGTCGGCGGTGGCCGACGGGATCGGGCAGGCGAAACGGAGTGTGACATGCGACATCTCGTTCTTCGCGCCGGCCTGATCGCTTCGGCGGTGCTGGGCACGGCGGCGGCGCACGCCGCGCACCACCACCACCATGCGATCCGGACGCGGTCGAGCAACGTCTCGGCGTCGCAGTGCGCGCCGGAGCGGGCCGACACGGAAGCGTTCAACGTGACCGGGCTGAAGAGCGAGCTGATGGTGACCGCCCTGAGCTGCAACGAGCAGGACAAGTACAACGCGTTCGTCGCCAAGTTTCATCCGGACCTGATCGCCGAGGAAGCGACGCTGAACCGGTATTTCAGCCGGACCTTCGGCCGCGGCGCGCAAAAGGCGCACGACGACTACATCACGCAGCTTGCCAACGTCCAGGCCGAGCGCGGCCTGCAGGCGGGCGTGGCATTCTGCCAGCAGCGGATGAGCATGTTCGACGAGGTCGAGGCGCTGGACAATGCGAGCGACCTGGACGGGTATGCGCACGGCAAGGACATCGTCCAGCCGGCGGACTTCCAGACCTGCTCGGCGCCCTCTTCGGGCGAGCACGAGGCGCATGTCCGGCGCATCGCGGCGCGGACGACGCAGCGTCATCACTAAGGCAAGGCAGGGGCTCCGCCCCTGACCCCGCCAAGGGACTGGTCCCTTGGATCCGTGACTGGCGTGATGGGGCCTGGGGTCCCGCCCCCAGCGGGTCCAGGGC
>CAXUBM010000517.1:0-2015 GCA_964249235.1 uncultured Acetobacteraceae bacterium
GTGCAGGTGCAGGCCGGCGGCTCGGATGACCAGGACGGCGGCGAGGTCGAGCACGACGACCACGGTCAGCAACCAGCGCAGGGCGGTGTAGCCGCGTGGCATCAGGCCGCGCCGGGCGGCGCGGTGTTCGGCGGCCATGACCAGGAGGAAGCCCATGGCGAGGATCGCCAGGGAGGCGATCGGGAGCTGGGCGAAGAGGGCGAGCAGGGCGGCCCAGCCGACCAGGGCGGGAAGGATGCCGAGCACCAGGCGGGCGCGGTCGGCGAGGCCGACCTGGTCCTCAAGCGCGAAGCCCCAGTGCACGGCGCCCAGAAACGACAGGATGACCGCGCCATAGGCGATCAGGGCGGCCAGCATCTCGGCCGCGCGCACGGCGTCCTCGAGCCACACGGCACCGAAGCCGCAGGCGAGAAAGGGGATCAGGCCGCCCAGCCCCAGGATGATCGCGAGAATGGGCAGACGTCTGGTCAAGCTCAGTGTCGTCGTCATGCACCCGATGTAGAGCAGCGCGGCCCGGTCATGCCAGTGGCCTCAGCCTTGGGGTCCGAGGCGAGCCCGAGCGGGTCCAGGGCGTCACCCGCGAGCGTCGGACGCACGACGCCCGGCGCTAGTAGAACCGGCCGCCCGACCCGGCCTTCTCGGCCAGGAGCCGGCTCGGCTCGGCGTCCTCGCCGAGGCGCTCGCGGTGAGCCTCGAGGCCGGCGACGACGGTGTCGAGGCCGATGGCGTCGGCCCAGAACAGCGGACCGCCGGTGATCGCGGGCCAGCCATAGCCGTGCACCCAGACGACGTCGATGTCGGACGGGCGTTGGGCGATGCCCTCCTCGAGGATCCTGGTCGCCTCGTTGACCATCGGGAAGAGAAGGCGGTCGCGGATCTCTGCGGGCGTGATGGCGCGCGGCGCGATGTTCCGGCGGGCGGCGAAATCGCGGATGATGGCTTCGGCGGCGGCGGAGGGCGTGCGGACGCGGTTGCCGTCGTAGTCGTAGAAGCCGGCCCTGGTCTTCTGGCCGCGGCGGCCGGCTTCGCAGAGGAGTTCGCGGATCGTCGCGCCGGACGAGCGTCGAGGGTCCCAGCCGAGATCGAGGCCGGCGAGGTCGGCCATCTGCAGAGGGCCCATGGGCATGCCGAAGGCCAGCAGGGCGTCGTCGATGTCGCTCGGCGCGGCGCCTTCGAGGAGGAGGGCGTTGGCCTGGCGCTGGCGGGGCTCGAGCATGCGGTTGCCGATGAAGCCGTGGCAGACGCGGGCGACCACGGCGATCTTGCCGATGCGGCGGGCGAGTGCCGACGCGGTGGCGAGCACGGCGGGGGCGGTGGCGTCGGCGCGGACGATTTCGAGCAGGCGCATGACGTTGGCGGGCGAGAAGAAATGCAGGCCGAGGACGTGCGAGGCGCGGCCGGTCACGGCGGCGATCCGGTCGATGTCGAGGTAGCTGGTGTTGGTGGCGAGGATCGCGCCCGGCCTGGCGATGGCGTCGAGGCGACGGAAGACGTCCTGCTTGACCGCCATGTCCTCGAAGACGGCTTCGATGACGAGGTCGCAGCCGGCGAGGTCCTCGAACGTGGTCGAAGGCGTGAGGAGGGCCATGGCGGCCTCGACCTCGCGGTCGGTCAGTCGGCCACGCCTGGCGGTGCGTTCGTAGTTGGCGAGGATGGTGGTCACGCCGCGGTCCAGCGGCGCCTGGTCGCGCTCGACCAGGGTGACGGGAATGCCCGCGGAGAGGAAGTTCATGGCGATGCCGCCGCCCATGGTGCCGGCGCCGACGACGCCGACGCGGGCGACGGGGAGCGGCTCGGTGCCGGCGGGCAGGTCGTCGATCTTGGCCGCCTGGCGCTCGGCGAAGAAGAGGTGGCGCAGCGCCTGCGACTGGCGGCCCGCGGCGAGGCGGGCGAAGAGGGCGCGCTCTTCGGCCAGGCCTCGGGCGAAGGGGAGCTCGGCCGCGTTGCGGATGGATTGGAGGCAGGCGGCGGGCGCGTCGCGGCCGGCCAGCCTGGCGCCGTCGCGGGCGAGGAAG
>CAXUBM010000518.1:0-2013 GCA_964249235.1 uncultured Acetobacteraceae bacterium
GCCGCCTCGATAGTCAGAACGCAATCGCCAAAATGGTTCGCGTTCACCGTCCGAGCCGGTCGGGACGACATAGCGGATCTCGACGCTGCCGTCGGTGACGACCACGCGGTCAACCAGCAATTCGAGCAGCGCCCGCTTTCGGTCGAAATCGGCTCCAGCCAGACCGTCACGCACACGCTGACAGAACGCTTCGGCATGAGCGGCCAGACCAGCCGTCTCATCCTGACGCTCGGTGTCCTGCACAAGCTCATGCTCTTGCCGGTCCAGCGCCTGCAATCGGTTATCAGCATCGCGTCGATGTCGCTCGTACTCGGCCAGCGGTATGACGCCGGCGAGATAGGCGTCCGTGAGCCGCTCGCGTTGTTGACCCAGGGCGGCGCGGCCGCGGCGCAGATTGGCCTGACGTGCCTGCAACTCCTGTGGCAGCCAGTGCCCGCCGCGCGCCCGTTCCATGGCGTGCGCGATCATCTCCGGTGCAGCCAGGACCTCGCAGAGATCACCCCAGACCAGCTCCTCCAGCGCACGGGCTGGGATGTAGCGCGCCGGACAGCGCTCGCTGGAAAGCAGCAGTCGTGACCGTGTTTTGGTCCGGCAGACGTAATACTCATAGTCTGGTTGCATGTGTAGACCTAAACAGCCCAGGCGGCAGCGGCCGCAGCTGACCAAGCCGCGCAGGAGATACGAGTGAACCCGATTGTTGCGTCGTGCCATCTGGCGATTATAGGTTAATCGCTCCTGAGCGCTGTCGAACTGATTCTGGCCGATGATGGCGGGTACGGGAGCAACCGCGATCCATTCGGCGGCGTCCACAGCCCGATTGGCACCCGTGCCACTGCGGCCAACTGGAAGCAGAGCCGAGCGGCGGCGCTCGGCAGGGCGCGTGCGGGCACGATTGGCGAAGATCTGGCCGAGATAGGTCGGGTTGGTCAGCACGCCGTGCAGGGCCGAGCTGTTCCAGGTCCTGTGCCCCCGCGGCGAGACAATGCCGAGCTGGTCGAGACGCCGCTGCAGGCCATAAATCGGCATGGCTTCGTCGGCAAACCAAGTGAACAGATCACGCACCACCGCGGCTTCGGCCTCGTCCAGTCTTACTCCGGCCGGATCGCGCGGCCGCTCAGGGTCAAGCCGATAGCCATAGGGCGGCCTCGTCCAGGGCAGCAAGGTGCCGGCGCGCAGCTTGCGCAGTCGACCACGACGCATGCGCTCGGTGATCAGACTGCGCTCATACTCCGCGACCGCGCCGCGGATCTGCAGCAGGAGCTGGTCGTGCGGGTCGCGGCTCATCGGCCGGTCGAGAAACACCACCTCCGCTCCATGCTTCTGCAGTTCCTCAACCAGAAGCGCCTGGTGCACGTAGTTGCGCGCCAGCCGATCCGGTTCGGTGATCAGGATGCGGTCCAGTCTGGCATTGGCGGCGATGTCGCGCAGGCGATCCAGGCCAGGCCGTCTCAGACTGGCACCGCTATAGCCATCGTCGCGAAAGACGTCGTCCGCCGTCAAGGTCCAGCCCTGCTGTTCGACATGGGCACGCAGGCGGTCGAGTTGCTGATCAGTCGTTTGCGTCTGGACTTGGCGCATGGTCGATACCCGAGCGTAAATGGCTACTTGCATGGTGGCTCTCCGTGGATACGCCCGCCGGAGTGTCGCCAGTGGGAACGTCCAGAGCCACGGTCGGCATCGATAGGAGCCAATGATAGGCTTGATCCCACCGTCGCTCCGCCGCCGGATGGCTGACCGGGCACCGTGTCACCGTCCACTGCTGTTGCTTCATGATCTGCTCCGAGAGGGCAAGACCCCTTCGAAACAGCAGCAACAGTCCGCGGCGACGGGAGACGATCAGGTTTGGGCGGACTGCGACGCCATGACAGCACCAACCTGCCGTACCGGCTCAGACAGAATTTAGCGTTTGCAAATAGACCATCTCGACCTTGGCGCGCCTGTTGTAACCAGACGCTTTCTGCCAGGCCATGCGACCGTTCTCGGCGATGCACTGCAGGTGACGGTCGCGCTGCG
>CAXUBM010000519.1:0-2012 GCA_964249235.1 uncultured Acetobacteraceae bacterium
GATGCGGACGGTGGTGCCTTCGCCGGGCTCGGAATAGATCTTCACGTGGCCGCCGGACTGCTTGACGAAGCCGAAGACCATGGGCAGGCCGAGGCCGGTGCCCTTGCCGTCGGGCTTGGTGGTGAAGAAGGGCTCGAAGACGCGGTCGAGCACGTCGGGCGTCATGCCGTGACCGGTGTCGGAAACGGCGAGCATGATGTAGTCGCCGGCGGTGACCTCGGCGTGGTGACGCGCATAGTGGTCGTCGAGGACCTTGTTGGCGAGTTCGACGGTCAGGCGGCCGCCGCCGGGCATGGCGTCGCGGGCGTTGAGCGCCAGGTTGAGAACGGCGTTCTCGAGCTGGGCGGCGTCGGCCATGGCGGGCCAGAGGCCGGCGGTGTCGACGAAGCGGATGTCGATGTGCTCGCCGAGCGTGCGGCGGAGCAGGGGCAGCAGCTCGGGAACGGTGGCGGCGAGGTTGATCGGGCCGGGGGCCAAGGGCTGCTTGCGGGCGAAGGCGAGGAGCTGGGCGGTGAGTGTGGCGCCGCGCTGGGCGGCCCAGACGGCGCGCTCGATGCGCCCGAGAAGGGCGGCGTCGTCGGCGATGCGGGGGCGGGCGAGCTCGAGGTTGCCGAGGATCACGGTGAGCAGGTTGTTGAAGTCGTGGGCGATGCCGCCGGTGAGCTGGCCGATGGCCTGCATCTTCTGGGCCTCGCGCAGCACGCTTTCGGCCTGGGCGCGCCTGGTCATGTCGGAGAGGGTGAGGATGAAGCCGCCGTCGGGCATCGGGGTGCGGCGGACCTCAAGAAGGTCGCCGGTGGGCAGGCGGCGCTCGTAGGCGACGGTGTCGGTGCGCGTGCCCGAGCCGGACCGGATCTGGTCCTCGGTTTCGAGGAAGGACACGCCTTCGTGGGTGAAGTGCCCGACGAGCTCGGCGTACTGGGTGCCGGACCGGAGCAGCGCAGGGGGCACGGAGAGGAGAACCTTGAAGCAGTCGTTCCAGTTGATCAGGCGGCCGTCGGGCCCGAACACGGCGACGCCCTGGCTGAGGCTTTCGAGCGAGATGCGCAGGCGCTGGGCGACGCGGCGCTGTTCGGCCTCGGCGCGGTGTGAGCGGGCCCAGGCGTTGTTGAGCGTCCGGGCGGCCCAGACCAGGCCGAGCAGGGAGACGGCGGTAATGAGGAGGACGAGGCAGCGGATGAGGTTGCCGCGGCGGGAGCTCTCGGCCAGCCGCCTGTCGAGGAGGATCCGCTCGTCCGCTGCCATCCGCGACAGCGAGCTCTCGATGGCGAGCATCAGGTTGCGGCCGGCGTTGGTGCGCACGACGCGCATGGCGGCGGGCAGGCCGTCGGTGCGGCGAAGCTCGACGGTCTGGGCGAGCTCCTCGAGCTTGCCCTGGACGACGGGGGCGAGAGCCTTGAGGCTGGACTGCGTGCCGGGTTCGTCGGCGGTGAGGCGCTGGAGCTCGCCCGCGAGGAAGGAGACCCTGCCGAGGCCGCGCCGATAGGGGGTCAGGTAGGTGTCGTCGCCGGTCAGGAGGTAGCCGCGCTGGCCGGTCTCGGCGTCGCGGATGCCGAGGTCGAGCCGGTCGATCGTGTCGATCACGGTGTAGCTGTGGTCCAACCAGGTGCGGGCGGAGTGGAGCGCGCTGACTCGTTCCCAGATGGTGCCGCCGACGAGCAGCACGACGCTGACGAGGACCGCGAAGACGATCAGGTTGGCGCGAG
Source organism: uncultured Acetobacteraceae bacterium (assembly GCA_964249235.1). Lineage (GTDB taxonomy): Bacteria > Pseudomonadota > Alphaproteobacteria > Acetobacterales > Acetobacteraceae > CAXTPV01. The sequence continues at coordinate 1,707 of CAXUBM010000519.1, forward strand.
CGACGCTGTGGCTTGCCATGCAACCTCCGTCGGATCGTTACAGCACAGTTTCGGTTCGGAGTCCCGCCCGGGTCGCTACTGGTCGAAGCGCGACAGGTTGGGAGCGGCGACGACGGGAGACCAGTGGCGGCCGCCGGCGAGCGAGATGGTGACGCGGACGAGCTGCGGCGGCTCGGTGCCCTTCCAGGTGGCGAGCCAGCTTCTGTCGCTGCGGCGCCAGTAGTCGATGGCGAGCCTGTCGATGCCGGTGGCGAGCACGATGCGGGTTGGCCGGGGGGCGGGGACCAGGCGCTGGGCGTGCAGGTG
>CAXUBM010000520.1:0-2008 GCA_964249235.1 uncultured Acetobacteraceae bacterium
CTCGGGCGGTGTGCACGCCGCCCGAGCGGGCGGAGACGTTCGAGCCCGACGCGGCGCTGGGCGGATTGTATTCGGAACGGCTGGCGAGCTATCGGGCGCTCTATCCAGCCATCAAGGGAGCCATGGCATGAGCGCGTTCTTCTCGCGATCGGAACCGATCGTGTTCAAGGGGCCGGAAAGCGGCGATCCGCTGGCGTTCCGTTTCTACGACAAGGACCGGACCGTCGCGGGCAAGCGGATGGAGGACTGGCTGCGCTTCGCGGTGGCGTACTGGCACTCGCTGGTGTGGCCGGGCGGGGATCCGTTCGGCGGCGAGACGTTCGGACGGCCGTGGCACCGGCCGGGCGACGCGATGGAGCGGGCGCGCGCGAAGGCGGACGTCGCGTTCGAGCTGTTCCGGCTGCTGGACGCGCCGTTCTTCTGCTTTCACGACCGCGACGTCGCACCCGAGGGGGCGACGCTGGCGGAGAGCAACCGCCATCTCGACGCGATCACCGAGATCTTCGAGCGCGAGATGGCGTCGGCGAAGGTCAAGCTGCTGTGGGGGACGGCGAACCTGTTCTCGCACCGGCGCTACATGGGCGGCGCGGCGACCAATCCGGATCCGGAGATCTTCGCCTACGCGGCCGCGCAGGTTCGGCACGTGCTGGAGGCGACGCACCGGCTGGGCGGGGCGAACTACGTGCTGTGGGGCGGTCGCGAGGGCTACGAGACGCTGCTGAACACGGATCTGGGGCGCGAGCTCGACCAGCTCGGGCGGTTCCTGACGATGGTGGTGGAGCACAAGCACAAGATCGGTTTCGCCGGCACGATCCTGATCGAGCCGAAGCCGCAGGAGCCGACCAAGCACCAGTACGATCGCGACGTGGCTAGCATCCACGGCTTCCTGCGCCGGTACGGGCTCGAGGGGCAGGTCAAGCTCAATCTCGAGGCGAACCACGCGACCCTGGCGGGGCACTCGTTCCACCACGAGGTGGCGCTGGCCTCGGCGCTGGGGCTGCTGGGGTCGCTGGATGTCAATCGCGGCGATGCGCAGTCGGGGTGGGACACCGATCAGTTCCCGCGGCATGACGCGGACCAGACGATGGTGTTCTACCACGTCATCAAGCAGGGCGGGCTCGGGACCGGCGGCTGCAACTTCGACGCGAAGGTCAGGCGGCAGTCGATCGACGCGGACGACCTGCTGGCGGGGCACGTGGCGGGCATGGATGCGTGCGCGCGTTCGCTGCTGGCCGCCGACGCGCTGATCGCGGACGGGACCTACGACCGGATGCGGGCGGCGCGCTACGCGGGCTGGGAGGGCGAGCGCGGCCGAGCGATGCTCGGCGCGCAGTCGCTGGCGGAGATCGCGGACGCGGTGCTGGCGGGCGGGACGGAGCCGCAGCCGCGGTCGGGGCAGCAGGAGATCTACGAGAACCTGGTCGACCGGTTCGTCTGAGGCGGCGGTGAGCACGCTGCGGATCACGCGGGAGACGCGGCTGTGCATGTCGCTGTCGGCGCGTCCCGGCAATTTCGGGACGCGCTTTCAGAACCATCTCTACGAGGCGCTGGGGCTCGACTACGTCTACAAGGCGTTCTCGACCATGGACATCGAGGCGGCGGTGCGGGGCATACGCGCGCTCGGGATACGGGGCTGCGCGGTCTCGATGCCGTTCAAGGAAAGCTGCATCCGGTTCCTGGACGCGCTGGAGCCGTCGGCCTCGGCGATCGGCTCGGTCAACACGATCGTCAACGACCACGGCAGGCTCACGGGATACAATACGGACTACATCGCGGTGCAGTCGATCGCGTCGCGCATCGATGCGACGACGGAGTTCGTGCTGCGGGGCAGCGGCGGGATGGGCCGTGCGGTGGCGGGCGCGCTGCGCGATGCGGGGTTTCGGAACGGGACGATCCTGGCGCGCAACGAGGCGGCGGGGCGGGCGCTGGCGGAGCAGTGCGGGTACGCTTGGGTGCCGGCGGTCGAGGGACGGCCGCAGATGGTGGTCAACGTGACGTCGATCGGGAT
>CAXUBM010000521.1:0-794 GCA_964249235.1 uncultured Acetobacteraceae bacterium
GGCAGTAGCGCAGCCTGGTAGCGCATCAGTCTGGGGGACTGGGGGTCGTGGGTTCGAATCCCGCCTGCCCGACCATCGGCCGAGCCGCACGGCCCGACCCTGCGGTTCGCCGCAACTGCTCGATCAGCGTTATCCCCGATCGGCTGGTCTCGCCCCACAACTCGGCGATGTCGCGGATCAGCTGTGCCTTCGTCGCGGCGTTATCGAGGTTGTCGCTTAGGCGCAGCAAGTCGAGGTGCACGCTGTAGCCGCTGACCAGGAATCGCGCGACGCGGAACGGCAGGTCGCCGCCCAGCGTGCCGAGCTGGTCGGAATAGGCATTGGTGATGGTCTGGAAGGGAACCACATCGCCAACCAGGTGCCCAATGCGGACATCCTCGCCCGCCTCAAGGCGCGGCAGCAGCGCCGTAAGCTTGTCCCCGATCCGGCGCGCTTCGATCAGGTGCAGCAGCGCGTCCATCGCCCCGGCCAGCGCCAGCGCCATCCCGGCGCGTGCCCGCCGGTGCCGATATGCCTCCACCGCGACCCCGCCGCCGAGAATGGCGAGCGCGGTCGCGAAGCTGCCCAGCAGCGCCGCGATGGCTGAACTCAATCCCGCTCCTCCGGCCGGCCCCGGCACCCGATTAGATGATCGCGACCGGCCGGACAATCGCCCCTGCGGGCGTGCTCAGCCCGCCGTGGCGGCCTTGCGCGGCGGATCCAGGACAGCGAGCAGCGCCTGGGCGTCGGTGACCGCTGCCATGATCGCCGCCTGGTCGCGCGTCGCGATCGCCGCCAGCACGTCGCGCATCGTC
>CAXUBM010000521.1:804-2000 GCA_964249235.1 uncultured Acetobacteraceae bacterium
ATCGTCTTGACCAGCAGGCCCGCCGCCACCGAGTTGTCCGGCAGCACCATCGCGACCATCGAGCCCGCCGCGATCGGCAGCTCCACCCGCCAGCTCGCCGCCCCCGTCGCGACCATCACTGCGTCACCGATCAGCGCCGCCAGGCCGGCGACCGTCGTCGGCTGCCGGAGCCACGCGAGAATGCTGCTCTTCGTCAAGATCATTGGGCCTCCTTGATGTCCCGCATGAAGTTCTCCAGGTCCGCCCAGTCGATCCCGCCGACGTCGCGGCCCGCCTTGGTCAGCGCGTCGCGCGACAACAGCGCGTGCGCCTCGTCGACGAAGCCGTCCCATCCCGCCCAGCTCATGGTGAACACCTGCCCCCACGAGACGACCTGCAGCCCGGCCTCGTCGTAGCCCACCGCGGTGACGCAATGACCGCCGGCGATACCGGCACCCGCCGTCGCAACGTCCCAGGTTTGCGCCTGCATCCAGCCGTTGGGCAGGTTGATGCCGATATCGACCGGCCCGAGCAGCGCGATCGCCTGTTTGGTCCGCGCGTGGTCGGAAGGCTCGATCGACGCGTAGCCGTCCAGCCGGTCCATCGCGATCCCGCGCTCGTGCCAGGCCGACAGCACGTCTTCGATCATCGCCCCCTGGTCGCTGTCCGGATTGCCCGGGGTGTAGCCGCTGACCGAGGCGTAGAAGTCGACGATCTCGGCGTCCGTCAGCCGCTTGGCGTCGCCGGCCAGCGTGCTCAGGCCCAGGATCACGTTGGCGACGCCCACGCAGGTGCAGTCGCCGATCCTGTCGTTCTCGCCCAGGATCCAGCTCCGCACCGTGTCCACGTAGGCGCTGTAGCGCGCCGGTGCCGCCGGCAGGGCAGGGGCCAGCGCGGCGAGCCTCGGTACGCGACAGTCGCGCTTGGCCGGCAGCCGGCCGAGCGCACGGCCGACCGGACGCCGCGCCGCGCTCGCCATCCGGTCGGCCGGATTGAGCCGCAGCCGCTCGCACAGCGACGCGTAGTCGAGGCCGACCCCGACCGGACCGAGCGAGGTCACGATCGAGCACTGCGCGCCGTCACCCTGCACCAGCACCGGCTCATCCAAGTTGACCAGGATGGGTTGCCCGTTGAGGTCGGGCAGCTCGACGAGCCACGTCATCGCTCAGGCCCCCGCCAGCTTGGTCGCCGGCGACAGCGACGCGAGATAGTCGAGC